>CAZTJW010000114.1:0-1564 GCA_964613775.1 uncultured Thermotogae bacterium | reverse complement strand
CGTGCCGGCGGCGGCGAGGCGGCCAATGTCCCCGCCGGGGAAGAAGATCGGGTTCACCGTATGCGAGTCGGTCGTCACCACCAGCTCCCCGTCTTTCGGAAGATCAATCGTCGTCCCGTCGTCGAGCGCGTCGAGCCCGATCCGCCCGGCAGCACGTTTGGAGAATT
The DNA here is from genome assembly GCA_964613775.1 of uncultured Thermotogae bacterium. GTDB lineage: Bacteria > Bipolaricaulota > Bipolaricaulia > UBA7950 > UBA9294 > S016-54. The sequence continues at coordinate 1,397 of CAZTJW010000114.1, read as the reverse complement.
CGCCCAAGATGTGTTCGTGAATGAGGCGGCCCATCAGCTCGCCCCCGGCGCCGTGAAGCGCCGATATCCGCGTATCTTCATTCATAACTCCGGCCTCCCTCCGTAGCGGTACCAGATGCTGCACGCCCCCTCTGCCCCGACCATGCACGGTCCGATCAGGTGAAGCGGGGTGCATGTTTTCCCGAACAGTGGACAGTCGGTGGGGACGGCGCGCGGATAGGCGTTCTCCACCCTCGGCGTATCCTCCTTGATCTAGCGCAGGATTCGCGCGGAAACGGGGCGTAGGGTTCCTTGCCAATGATCACCGACACGTGCCCGGGGGAGCGAGGTAGGCGGAGATCCGGTTGTCAGGGAGGTCGAGGAGGGCGGCCATCGCTGGGGGGATCAGCTTGTGGGAGACAAGGACGGAGAGGTTCGGCGGTGGATCATCGAGGAGGATCGCCGCGGTCATCGGTGTCGTCGTCTCGAACCCTACAGCGAAGAATACGACCTCGCGACCTTAACCGCAGCGTCGATATCCCGCGTCGGGGTAACACAAACCGGACAGCCCGGCCCCTCCAATACCTCGATGTTCTCCGGGAGGAACCGGCGCAGCCCGTGCTCGGTGATCGTCGCTTCGTGCGTCCCGCAGACGTGGACGATCTTCACCAGACGGTCGGGGGCGAGCCGGGCGACCGTGCGGGCGAGGGCGGAAGCGCGGACCGGGTCGGACAGGGAGAGCGGATTATTCACCCTGATTCACTTTCGGCCTCAAAGCGGTGATCTCGTCGAACAAGCGGAGTATCTCCTCCGCGTCCTCTGGGGGTCATCCGCTCGATGGCGAACCCGGTGTGGACGAGGAGGTAATCCCCGACCGCAACCGGTCGGATAGGGCATCGAGACGAACCCGTGTTCTCACGCCGTTACGATCGACCGTCGCAACGTTCCCCTCAACTGCTTCCACCCGTCCTGGAATTCCTAAACACGTGTGTGATCACCCGCGGGATTGTACGGGGGCGGAATCGGCACGGCAATGTAAATGCTGACTATACTCATTACGATGGGCAACGGGGCGAAACGTCCGGAACAAAGTACGGTGACGGGCCCGGTGAAGTAGCGAGCTTGGACTTACTTCACTGGGCGGGTGCACCCTGACCAATTACTTGAGGGGTGATCGGCAGGCATTTGCGTACTACTCAACTCTGCCGGGCACGCTCTCGCCGTCGAGGTCACATGCCATTCTCCCGATGGGGCAAAGAAGCTTGCGGGTTAATGATTTGGATTTCTCGGTGCAAGTCTTATAATGAGATTCGTGCATCTAAACTGCGAGTAGATGAGAGAAAGCGGGCAAAATGTTGGATTGCAAGATCTGGTCCCAAGGCTCAGTGCGCGCCATTCACAGAGGGTGAGCGTTTGTG
>CAZTJW010000113.1:0-1565 GCA_964613775.1 uncultured Thermotogae bacterium | reverse complement strand
CATGTCCCTAAACAGGGTACTTCACTCTTCTATCTCAAAATCGAGACCAAGTTGGCGGGCGGCTTCCCGCATTGCCTTTAGGACGTCGCTATTGGCGTCAATGGCTTGGTCCCCGGACGGTTTTAGCTCGAAGCTAATCCCGAGGTTCTTGAGGTCCATTTGCGCCGCCGGGCGGACGAAACAACGGAATAGTTCGGTGTAGTTCTCAATGGGGACCGCCCCGCGGATGACGATCCGCCGTACGGTTTTCTTCGGCAAAGCCGTCGTCCCCGTGGTAGTAGGGGATTCTGGCTTCACCATCTCTTCTTCCCGTTTTTTACCTTCGACAATAGGCTCGGGCACAGGTTCCGGAGTAAACGGGGGGATGATCCACACTCCCTCTTCTGTCGGATCCAGAGTGATCCTCTCGTTGCAGTATCTCTTTTGGAGTTTGGATAAACTCGCGCCGCGACCGACCCCGATCAGCCCATCCGCGCACGCCTGCATCAGCCCTTCGGTAACCGCTTGTTTGCTCGCGATCATCGGCTTATCGGTAAACCGGAGGAACGCATCGATAGCATCCTTTAATCGGATCCCTCCTCCCTCTAGCACCAGCCCAGTTTCTTCTAGGGCCATCGACCCGACGCGGCGCAGGATCCATTCCTCCTCTTCCACGAGCATTTGCCACAAGTACGCGAGGTGCTGAGAAAACGTGCGCTGTGCATCCGGCAAGATGTAGGTTTCTACACTATTTCCGCTTACCCGCAGTGCGACGGTATACGCCGGCCCCAGTGCTTCCTCCGTTGCGCTCGCGGCCTTTTCGAGCCGTTCTTTCAGGTCTCGTTTTTGTTCGTCATCGAGCTGCTCCCAGTAATCGGCCCGCACTCCCTCCAGAGCGGTACGGTCGCGGTACGCCTTGCGCAGTCGTGATAACCCGCGGGAGGTTCCAGCAAGGAAGATCAACGTATTTCGATACAGTCTGTCTTTGGCCCCGCAACGACTGCTGATTTCAAGTACGCGCTCCTTGACTTTCGCATTGTCCCCGCCATTGTCATCCCACGCGAGTGACGGCGGAAGGATGAGCAAGGTGAGGGACTTCTGCTCAGGAAGATCGGGCCCGGGATCGACGATCACGCGCCACGTCGCCTCACCAGTAGGCTGCTTTTTCGCTTGCATTCGTAGGTCTTCGAGAATCTCCCCTGCAAAGTCCTCGTTAGCGCTCTGATGGCGGTACTGTACGACCAGCTTGTTCAAAGTTGGTTTTGTTCTGAACCAATAGCGTTTTCCGCGGCTACCAGCTAGGGCGGAGTGCAGATAGAAACAGCGGTTTTCTAGTTCCATAATTGCTCCGTCAAGGTACGCCCAGTTAACTCCGTACCGTGAGCAAGCAAGCTTTAGTTCCTTGGTGCTGAACCCTGCTCGATCGCTTTTCCCTCCGAAGGAGCCAAGCAGGATCGCGGCTGCCAATCCACGAGTAATCCCTTCTCGCAGGTAATCCCCGCCGCGTTCCACGTCGAACGCTCCCGCGTTAGACCTATCACCGATCACATCCGCAGCGGCGACCGATTGATACGCGGCTCCCCACA
>CAZTJW010000112.1:0-1626 GCA_964613775.1 uncultured Thermotogae bacterium | reverse complement strand
GGGGGGTGTAGTAATCAGCATTGGACTTACTACACCCCCCAAGCTACGAAAGATTCTGTAGCGTCGCACCCCATGAAACAAGGTTCACCCTGTGAAATATACAAGATGATAACTATTTCACAGGGTAAACGGGGCAAGCCTTGTGTGCGACGTTATTTACTCCTCGAAAACCAGGGCCGCAGCGCGTATAGGGGTGGCTTCCATCCCTTCCACCTTAAGAGGAAAGGCGATGAAATATGCGTTCTCCGATCTTCGGGCCAGGCTTTTTAGGTTGACGAGCCCCTCCACGATCGGGATCCCCGTCCCGAGGAGGATGTGATGAACCGGATAGTCGGGTGAGTCGGGAGGATCAGGGCTGGGGGTGTCGAGCCCGAGGATGGCTATCCCTTCCTGCGTCAGGAAGCGTGCCCCTTCCGGGGTGATGTAGGGATACTCGCGATAGTAGCGGGCCTTTCCGATTTCCGAGTCCCAGCCGGTGTGAATAAGGAGGGCACGCCCGTTGAGGTTTCCGGCTTCCTTGAACTCATCGGGCCCGATCGCATCTTTTTTGATGGTGACGGTGGTTATCGGAGGAGCTTTTAGCAGGACCTCGCTTACGTCGGGGCCTTGTTCGATGAAGTGGCGCGGACTATCAAAGTGCGTGCCGCAATGGGCATGGAGGAGGGTGAGCCGCGAGAGGGCGTACTCATCCTTTGGGAATTTCGCGAGGTGCTCAACGGCCAAACCCTGCACGTTTCCGGGATAGGCCTCCATTCCATCTTTCATCATGCGTGTAAGGTCGATTATGCGGATATTCATGTTCCCTCCTTTTCTGCTTTGATCTCGATAAATCGGGGGATAGAGAAGGCGCTTTTTACCTCCTCGAGAAGCTCAGTACGCACAAGCAGGATCGGCAGCACTTTCCCGGCGAGTGCTGCCCGCACTGCATCCGCTAATCCGTCCCCCTCGAGCTCTAGCCTTCCCACCTCGTCGATGAACACGATCTGCGCGCTTTGTGTGGCGCGGAGGACCGCGGCACGGGCAAACGCGAGCCCTTCTTCAGAAACGAAGAACCGCCCCACCGGGATCCCGGACGGAGTGAGCGTGGCGAAAGGACGTTCTTGGCCGGTTTCAAGGTCGCGGATCGTATACCCGATCGTCTCCTCTTCTTCCATCACTCGGGGAGAAAGGACGCCGCCGACTGTGATGCCTTCCTTTTTAAGGTTAGCGGCGATCTTCTCCGCGGTCCGTGTCTTCCCTGCTCCAACCCCGCCGCTTATGATCACCGGCGTTTTGGATTGAAGTCGCTTTAAAAGGAGCCTTGCATCATCCACCAGATTGCTCTTGGCTAAAGTTCCTTGAGCAGTCCCGCCTCCTCGTTGAACGCCTCAATCAAGCGGTCGATCTGTGGAACCAGACTGTGGATCCGGTCCCAATAGCCGGGAAAGTCGTACCACTGCGCCTGCAGCTCCTCAGCGGTTTTTCCCATTTGCTCCACCCACGTGTAATACTTCAAGTTGTGGATTCGCCGGCGATCCCAGTAAGTGAGCTCGGCCATCCAGTCGGTCGTGGTTCCTTGCAAGTACCGATGATAATCGATTGCCGCTTGCATCTCGGTATACGGTCCGTATTTTTCTTCTAGCTCCT
>CAZTJW010000111.1:0-1835 GCA_964613775.1 uncultured Thermotogae bacterium | reverse complement strand
CCCCGTGAAATATGTGGGACGACGGCTATTTCACGGGGCAAGCAGGGCAGGCAAGCCCCTTGGGGGGTGTAGTAAGTCCAATGCTGGTTACTACACCCCCAAGCTACAGCCGGTAGACCTTGAGGAAGTTGGTCTTCCCTCCCCCTCCGATCGGAAGGCCACCGGTGACGACGACAAGATCCTCTTTTCCCGCCAACCCCATTTCGAGGAGCGTTTGTTGCACAATGGTTAACATTTCATCGGTGTTTTTGTACTCCGCGACCTTCACTGGCCGCACCCCCCACACAAGCATCAGCCGCCGGTACGTGGTTTCACTGGGGGTTAAGGCAACGATCGGAACACCCGGCCGTTCCCGCGCTACCTGACGAGCGGTGTAGCCGCTAACAGTGGAGGTAACGATCAGCCGCGCGTTTAACTCATCGGCGATGCGGGCAGTAGCGTCGCTTATCGCGTCAGTGATCGGCTGACGGTGGCTGAGCTTCTCAAATTTAGCCGGCATCCGGGGGCGAAGCTCCGGTTCGATGATCCTTGCGATCTTTTCCATCATCCGCACTGCTTCCACCGGGTAGTGACCGACCGCGGTCTCGCCAGATAGCATCACCGCGTCGGTCCCATCGAGGATGGCATTCGCCACATCACTTGCCTCGGCGCGGGTTGGGCGGGGGGATGAGATCATCGACTGCAGCATCTGGGTTGCGGTGATCACTGGGATTCCCGCCCGGTTACAGCGATGGATGATCCTCTTCTGCTGAAGCGGTACCTCCTGTACCGAGATCTCCACCCCGAGGTCGCCGCGGGCGACCATCACCGCGTCGCTCTTTTCAAGGATCTTATCGAAGTTTTCTAGTGCCTCTTTCTTTTCGATCTTCGCTACGATCGCGACCTTGTTTGAATCACCGCTTACCTCTCCGACGAGCGCCCGCAGTTTTTCGATATCAGCTTGGCTTCTCACAAACGACAGCGCGAGATAATCGACTTTCTGTTCAAGGGCGAAGCGGACATCGACCTTGTCCTTCTCCGTGAGCGCCGGGATGAGGGATGCCCCTCCTGGTGCGGCGATCCCCTTGTGCGAGTAGAGCGGCCCGCCTGCGATTACACGGCAGACGAGGCTATCATTCCCCTTTTCTTCCACTTTAAGCTCGATCTCCCCGTCATCAAGGAGGAGCCTGGTTCCCGGACGCACTCCGGAGATTAATTCTGGATGAGGGAGTGGAACAGCATCCACCCTATCCGGGGATGAGGAGAGGATCACCCGGTCTCCTTCTTTCAGGGCGAGCGGCTCAGGATCGATCTTTCCGATGCGCAGCTTCGGCCCCTGTAGATCGGCCATTATCGCTACCGGGATTCCGGCTTCGGCGGAAAGGCGCCGAATTGTTGCGATATCACGGGCGTGTTCGGCGTGGGTTCCGTGCGAGAGATTAATGCGCGCGACATCCATCCCGGCACGAATCATCGCGCGCAGGGTCTCCTCGTCACGGCACGCGGGACCAATCGTTGCAACGATCTTCGTACGAGCAGCTTCTAGGTTCATGACCCATCCTCCGCCCACAATTGTATGGGGTGTAACAGCTAAATGCACACTACTTGATCCGTATGCGGGGATGAAGGATAATAAAATTTACATTGGTCCCGTCGTCTAGTGGCCTAGGATATCGGGCTCTCATCCCGGCGACAGGGGTTCGAATCCCCTCGGGACCATAAGTCATCTTACCGCTGAGGCGCCGAGATCGCTGAGGTTAAACATTGATGGTCCTTATACTCTCTCAGCGGTGAATGTTCCCATGAGGGAAAATTTGTGCGGCAAGTTCGTAGCCCTCAGTTTTTTCCATTTGTCC
>CAZTJW010000110.1:0-1873 GCA_964613775.1 uncultured Thermotogae bacterium | reverse complement strand
GGCGCTCCTTGGCGCGGGGGCTCACCGCGCTCGGATCAGCACCCGCAATTCTCCCGCCTTCCTCGATAAATGGAAGATCATCCTCCGACCCGTGGCCGCGGTCGATAACGTATTTCGCTCCCTCCACGAGGAGCCGGTCGATCTCTTCTAAGGAAAGCCGCAGTTTCCCCGTGGAGCCGAGCCCGGCCGGCACGGTGCGGTAAAGGTCATCGGCAAGATTTTCCAGGTGATCTGCGATGTCATTCCGGGTAAGCGGGGTCCGCATCAAGCGTACGCCGCAGTTAATGTCGAACCCGACTCCGCCGACGACGACCACCCCGTCGTCCGGATCGAACGCACCCACCCCGCCGATCGGAAACCCGTACCCGGGGTGGATGTCGGGAAGCCCAATCGCCCCGACGATCCCAGGAAGGCTCGCGATATTCATAAGCTGGCGCAAGGCGCTCCACTCCCCGGTGAGCTCCCCGCGCAGCGTCTCAATCATATCCGGATCGGCAAAGATCCGCGCGGGGACCCGCATTTTACCTGACTTCGGCAGGATCCACTCCGCTTCTCCAACCTGTTCGAGTCCTTTGTCCAATTTTCCTCCTTAGATGTCGAGGACGCATTGGGCGATCCAGTGGCCATCTCGCTCCTCGACGCGCAGCCCAGCATAGGACGCTCCCTTCACCTCAAGCTTCGGGTGGTGGCGCATTGGGTCGAGTCGCTCTCCCCATGCTACCCCGCGCAACCTCCACCCGTCTGAGGTTTCCTCTATTTTAGCGGTGAACCGGGAGAAGATGAGCCCGGTTATCTCCTTCTCTCCAAGTAGGGCCCCCAACCATTCGACCAACAGAAGTTCGCGGCGCGGCGCGGATACCTCAACTTGATGGGGAATGTTGGGTGAGATGCGATTGAGATCGACCATCAGGTTAAACATCCCCGCCGCCGCGGCACAGAACGCCTCTTCTATCGTATCCCCGACTCCCCGCACCTCAGCGTCGGCGGTGTGATCGAGGTACTCAAACCGTAGCATTTTTTCCTCCGGTGAGTGATAGGGAGAAAAGCGGGTTGTATACGGCGCCATGCCTGGTAAGGGCGCTTTCCATGAGGATCACCCGATCAACCTGGAGCGTATACCCTGGGATATCCCGGTTTGCAGTAAGCACGCGCTCAACGGAGGAATCAGCCCGTCCCTTTACCCTTCCCAACGTGATATGAGCGATCGTCTCTTTCCGCTCCGGTGGAAATCCGAATGCGGCGAGCCCGCGGTTCACCTGGTCGACAAGGTCAATGAATTTCAGCGGTGCCTCGCCCCCGGCCCAGATCACCCGCGCGTGTGCCGGGGAGGGAAACGCCCCCAGCCGATCGATCGTAAGGTCAAATGGGGTGATCTCCGCCGCAATCGCGTGTGCCATCCGCTTGAGGTCGAGCGTAAGCATTGGGTCGATCTCCCCGAGGAAGCGCAGTGTCACGTGGAAATTCCGGGCCGGCACCCATGCCACGCGCGCGGTGATCTGAGCGCGCAACTGCGCCGCGAGCGCCGCAAGGGCGCGATTCAGCGGCTTGTCGATCTCTAGACAAAAGAAAGCACGCATGTTCGTTCGCCAGAGCGATGATACCATAATTTACTGCTAGCGGGGTGTTTTCTTGCACACGGGGGTGAAAGTGGGGAATAATGGTGATTAACAGGAAAGGAGTGGTTGTACAATGGGCTTATCGGTAAGTGAAATGCGCCGCGGGATGGTCATCCGCTACGATGGCGAGCTGTATGAAATAATCGAGTACGAACATTCCAAGCGCGGCCGGGGTGGAGCGGTCGCGCGCACCAAGCTGCGCCACCTGAAGACCGGCCGGGTGATCCAGACAACGTTCAAGGGGGCGGAGAACACAG
>CAZTJW010000109.1:0-2146 GCA_964613775.1 uncultured Thermotogae bacterium | reverse complement strand
ATGAGCGATCGGCCAGCATGGCTGCGGGTGCACGCCCCCACTCCGGATCAAGCGCGGGGGATGCGGAAGGTGCGGGAGATACTTGATAGATACCGCCTTACCACCGTGTGTCAGGGGGCAGTCTGCCCAAATGCGGTCGAGTGCTGGGGAGCGCGGACGGCGACGTTTATGCTCCTTGGAAAGGTGTGCACCCGCGCCTGCCGGTTCTGCGCCGTCCCCACCGGTAACCCGCACGGTCAGGTCGATCGCGACGAGCCGCGCCGCTTGGCAGAAGCGGTGAGTGAGCTTGGTCTGCGCTACGTTGTCCTCACTTCGGTCGATCGCGACGACCTCCCTGACGGTGGGGCGGAAATCTTTGCCGAGGCGATCCAGAGGATCAAGGGCCAGGATAAACGCATACGTGTAGAAGCACTTGTCCCTGACTTTCGTGGGGACGATAGTGCTATTAGGACGATCGCCCAGGCAGGGGCGGATGTCCTCGGACACAACCTGGAGACGGTGCGCCGGATCACTCCGGTTGTGCGCGATTTCCGTGCGGGGTACGATCAGTCGTTATCCGTCCTTTCCCGGTTCAAAGAACTGACGCCGGATACAGTCACCAAAAGCTCGCTCATGCTCGGGTTGGGAGAAACACATCCGGAGATCGTGGACGCCCTACGCGATCTTAAATATGCGGGCGTTGACATCATCACCCTCGGCCAGTACCTGCGGCCAACGGCGGCCGCATATCCGGTGGCGCGGTATGTCCCGCCGCACGAGTTTACGGCATTGCGGGAAGAGGCGCTTACGATGGGGTTTAGCTACGTCGTCGCTGGACCGCTTGTGCGTAGCTCCTACCATGCCAAGGAAGCGTTCGAAGCCATATGCTCCGTCCGGTCCCATGATTCGCGTCATCCGTAACCTTTCCCCATCCGACCCTGTACTTGGGATCTCACTTGAGGAAGCGCTCCTTGAAACCGCGAAAAAGGAGGGGTCCGATACTCTCCGCTTGTGGGTGAATGATCGCGCCGTGGTGATCGGGCGTTCGCAGGTCGCGGAAGACGAAGTGGACCTTTACCTAGCGCACAGGCTTAGGGTCCCTGTGATCCGCCGCATCTCCGGCGGAGGCGCCGTTTACCACTACCCCGGAAACCTGAACATCTCGCTCTACCTCTCCGATGGTCGCCGATTGGGAGGGGTGAGGGATACCTTCCAACAGATGGGCGAAACCATCGCTATAAGCCTGCAAAAGCATGAAATCAACGTGGAACCCGTTGGCAGCAGCCTTATGTTGAACGGAAGGAAGATCGGGGGCGCTGCTCAGGCCCGCCGTGGAACGGCACTTCTCTACCACACCACTCTGCTCGTCCATCCCGCCTCGATTGCAATGGAACAGCTCCTCTGCGCGTTGCGCCCGGATTACCACACGCGCGGCGTACCATCGCATCCCCATCCAACAGCAAGCATTCATGAGATAATCGGAAGGGAAATCCCGCTTGGGGAGTTTGCACAAACAATCGAAGCGGAGGTCACATCGTTTCTCGGCAGGAAACCGGTTAGAGGAGAGGTGGGCGAAAACGAGGCGAGAAGAGCGCAAGAATTGACGCAAAAAAACAGAGCCTACCAATGGAATCGGCAACGCTGAGGGACAAACAAATCGTCGCGCTTCAGCTCGGCCGCGCCCCACGCGGACGTTTCACGGTCGCGACTCGCTGTCCGTACGGCTATCCGCAGGTGATCACAGTCTATCCGCTGCTCGACGGGAAACCCTTCCCGACGACATTTTGGCTCACCTGTCCCTTTCTGAGCAAAGAGATCGATCGCCTGGAGGCGAAAGGATTAATCGACGCGCTTGAGGCCCGCATTCAGGCTGATCCCAAGCTAGCGGCGCGCTTAACGCACGCGCACATGGACTACATCGAGGCACGCCTCCGCCTCCTCAGTTCGGAGGACCGTGCGTACCTAGAGAAGGCAGGGATGCTCAAAAGCCTCATTACCCGTGGAATTGGTGGAACGGCCGATTTCATGCACATCAAGTGTCTTCACCTCCACGTTGCCCATGCCCTGGCGCGGGGAAATCCGATCGGGGAGTTTGTGCTCAACCAGATTCATAAGCATGCCTGTCCTCCTGATGAGGTAATCTGTGAGCGATTAAAGCGGTGATAAA
>CAZTJW010000108.1:0-2153 GCA_964613775.1 uncultured Thermotogae bacterium | reverse complement strand
ACCAAGGAGTCGCTCGCCATGCAGGGAGGATACGGTCTGGCACTTAAGGGTCCGCAGCACGATGAGGCATGGCTGATCTTCATGGATATGGTGAATAACCAGATCCCCACCTTCGAAGACAAGGCCGAGGCGCTCCACTATTTTCCGATGTGGCGCACCTGGTTCGGGCTCGTCGGGATGTGCAAACTCCCGTGGAACGACATCGAGCCGGCGGACAACCAGAAAAAATATAAGGGGATCGAAGCGGCGAAGGTCCCCGACCACGTCCGCAACTACTGCGATCTATTCAGTGGGATCACCGGGATCGAAGTAACGCCGGATGACCTCATCCTACAATCGGAGCGTGCCTACAACTTCCAGCGCGCCTTCAACCTGCGCTTGGGCTATGGCACGCGAAAATACGACCAGATTCCGTACCGTTCCGTTGGGCCGGTCACCGAAGAGGAATACGAATCGCGGCAGGAACGCTACGATAAGCAATTAAAAGAACAAGTGGGGATCGACCCGACCGAGATGACGACCAAGGAGAAACTGCGAGCATTGCGCAAGTTCCGTGAGGAACAGTACCAGAAGCTGTGTGACGCAGCATATAAGCGCCGTGGTTGGACCAAGGACGGGGTGCCGAAGATCGAGACATTAAAACGGCTCGGGATCGACTATCCCGACGTGGTGAAGGTCGTCGCGCCGTATCAGTAACTGAGGGTCCGGGCCCTGGAAACGGAGCCCGGACTTTTTTCGGGAGGCGGGTTAAAGCGGAACGGGACCCTCGGCGGGGTGAGTCCGGAATCGACGGTCTTGTATTACCTTCTTGGTTGGAGATCCCGCCTTTAGTACATCCGGAGGACTTGCCGGTCCCTAGCTTCGATACTGCAGCTCGCCACGCCGATGCCGCACTTGCCGCGGCGCTTTCTTTTGAGTAAGTGAATAGATCCTGGTATACTGTTCATAATGGATAGAAAGCCCTCGGTTTGGCGTAACTTTAACTTTATCCTCGTGTGGAGCGGGCAGAGCATATCGCTCTTTGGAAGCCAGCTCACTTACATCGCCCTTCTGTGGTGGGTGCTAGAGAAGACCGGGTCGGCCGCGGTATTGGCGACCGTAGCTATCGCCTCCTCCCTTCCAAGCATCTTCCTCGGTCCGGTCGCCGGGGCGTTCATCGACCGGCTCGACCGACGAAAACTGATGATCGGGATGGACATGGCGAACGGACTGATCATCGGCGGAGCGGCGACTCTCCTTTTCTTGGGCCGGCTTGCGGTCTGGCAGATCTACATCTTTTCTTTATTGAGCGCCACAGCAACGCTTTTTCATCGACCCGCGCTTCAGGCATCCATCCCCAACCTGGTGGAGCCAGAACAGTTGACCAAGGCCAATTCCCTCTATCAGATCTCGGCAGGCAGCGCCGGGATCGCCGGGCCGGCCATCGGGGGAATGCTCGTCGGGCTTTTCGGAAGTGGCCCAACGATGTGGGTGGACGCGATCACCTTTGCCGTTGCGGGGACATCGCTAATCCTCTCTTCCTTCCCCTCGCCGCGCAAAGAGGGGATCGCCAGTTTTACGGCCGTCATCGCCGATGCCATCGTCGGGTTTAAGTTTCTCTACCACAAGCGGGCTCTATTCTTCGTGATCTTCCTCTTCGCGCTGGTGAACTTCTTCCTCGCCCCGATGAACGTGCTTTTACCGGTCATGGCGAAAGACGTGCTCCATGCTGGCGCGCAAGGGTTCGGGCTTTTGGGTACGGCGATCTCCGCTGGAATGCTCGCCGGCGGATTCATCGCCTCCCGACTCAAGCGGTTCAAGCGCTATGGACTAGGAATCATATGGGCGATCGCGACCCTCGGCGCAGTGCTCACCGTCTTTGGCGTTTCGCGAAATCTTCTCCTTTCTATGGGGGCGTTGGCAATCGTAGGTGGCGCAGCAGCAATCGCCAATGTTCTGAGCACCGTCGTCTTTCAGACCTATGTCCCGAACGAGCTGCAGGGACGAGTATTTGCCGCGGACTACGCCATATCCAACAGCTTACAACCGATCTCGCTTGCAGCGGTTGGAGGAATTCTCGCCATCATCTCTGCTCCCATACTCATCCTTGCAAGCGGCATCGCGGTCGCGGTCGCCGGCCTGGGAGGCTATCTTGTCGAGGGGATGAAGGAGCT
>CAZTJW010000107.1:0-2180 GCA_964613775.1 uncultured Thermotogae bacterium | reverse complement strand
CAGATCCTGAGCGTGCAGGATGTCCCGTGGATTCCATTGTGGTCGATTAACGTTCAAATGGCAATTGCTACCCTACCGAACGTGCACGGGGCAACAGTTGATATTACAATGGATATCCACATCGACCAGATCTACAAGGAATAATGGTTGATTAATTCGACCGGGGCCGAGCGATCGGCCCCGGTTTTTTATTAGGGACCGATGACCTTGTTCCGCCGTCCGACGGCGATTTATACTTTTCTCATGAAGGAGGTCGATTATGATTCAGATAGAGGATATTGCAGCGCGTGAGATCATCGATTCGCGCGGCAATCCAACAATTGAAGTGGACGTGTATCTCGAGGACGGCTCGTTTGGGCGGGCAGCAATCCCATCCGGGGCGTCCACGGGGACGCGTGAGGCACTGGAACTGAGAGATGGTGATCCCAAGCGGTTCCACGGCAAGGGAGTGCAGAAGGCAGTCAAGAACGTGATCGATGAGATCGCCCCAGCGGTGATCGGTCAGGACGGCCTGGCTCAGGCCAAGCTCGATCGGCTGATGATCTCGCTCGATGGGACGGAGAACAAGTCCCGCCTGGGAGCGAATGCGATCCTCGGGGTGTCGCTCGCCACGGCACGGGCAGCAGCGGATAGCCTCGGGCTTCCCCTGTTCGGGTACATCGCCGGAGTGCGGGAGCCTGTCCTCCCGCGGCCACAGATGAACGTGTTAAACGGCGGAAAGCACGCGGACAATAACCTTGATATCCAGGAGTTCATGATCGTTCCCATTGGACCGGACACGGCCAAGGACGCGATTCGTGCCTGCTCCGAGGTGTTCCATACCCTGAAAGGGATCCTCAAAGAGAGGGGGCTTTCCACCGCGGTGGGGGATGAAGGGGGATTTGCCCCTAACCTAAGCGAGAACGAAGAAGCGCTTAAGCTCCTCGTGGAGGCAATCGAGAAAACGGGTTACCGGCCGGGAGTAGACGTGGCGCTCGCGTTCGACGCCGCGGCGTCGAGCTTCTTCCAAGACGGGAAATACCGATTCACCGTGGCGGGCAAGGTGGAGACCCTGTCTGAGGAGGACCTTGTATCGATCTACGAGGGATGGGTGAACAAGTACCCAATCGTCTCGATCGAGGATGGGCTCGCCGAGCGGGACGACGTGGGATGGCAACTTATTACAAAGCGCCTGGGAAAGAAGATCCAGATCGTGGGAGACGACAACTTCGTCACCAATCCTCGGCTCCTCAAGCGAGGGATCGACATGGGGATCGCCAACTCGATCCTCATCAAGCTAAACCAGATTGGAACGGTTACCGAAACGTTGGAGACGATGGATCTTGCCCATTCTGCTGGCTATACCTGCGTTGTCTCCCACCGCTCCGGGGAGACCGAGGACACGTCGATCGCTGACCTCGCGACTGGAACGGCATGCGGACAGTTGAAGAGCGGGTCGATCTCCCGTTCCGAACGGGTGGCGAAGTACAACCGATTGGTCAGGATCGAAGAGGAGTACGGGCTGCGCCTGGCGGATTGGCCACGGCAGTTCATGCCGTAATAGGGATGAACGGGAAATGATGAAGGGGAGAGGTGGCCAACTGAAAACGCAGCCCAGCTCGCGGATCATCATCGCTGCGGTGATAGTGCTCCTCGGCCTTCTCTCCTTTGTCTACGGCTCCCGGTTCCTTGAGATCCGCCATCTTCGCGCCCAGCTCGGCCACATCACGTGCCAGGAGCAGGTTGCCCTTGCTACACAGGCAAAGTTGCGCGATCAGCTCGCGCATACGGATGATCCAGCGACGATTGAGTACCTCGCACGCAAGGAGCTCGGGTTGGTGAAGCCCGGAGAAGAAAAGGTCATATTCATTGAGGTAAAATGACACCATCCGAGTTTGTCCATCTACACACGCACTCAGAATATAGCCTGCTCGATTCCGCGTGCAAGATCCCCGACCTCCTCGACCGGACACAGGAATGCGGGATGGATGCCCTTGCCCTCACCGATCACGGGGTGATGAGCGGGGCGATCAAGTTCTATCGCGCTGCGAAAAAGCGGGGGATAAAGCCGATCATTGGGTGCGAGGTGTATCTCGCTCCCGGAAGCCGCCACGATCGCAACCCCCGGCAGGGGATGCGTTATTACCACTTGGTCCTTCTCGCTAAAGACGAGGTCGGCTACCGTAACCTGATCGCGATCG
>CAZTJW010000106.1:0-2186 GCA_964613775.1 uncultured Thermotogae bacterium | reverse complement strand
GTAGATTGCTACCATCGCAGTCACACTGCATGGCCGCGCAGGCGTTCCGCCGCGACATCACGAAGATGAGCTGCTGTGTGGAGTGAGCTCTGCTGGAGTCGTCGTCCGATCACTCCGCGATGTTGTGCTGGATAAACTTGTCCTTGAACTGGCGCACCCATTCGTTCAGCCCACCGAGGAGGCTCTTTGCTTCCGGAAATCCGGTTTCGTTTAGCCTCTGCGCCGCCTGATCCGATAGGGTTCCGTCCTCATCGTATAGGATGATCAACACGCCTTTCGGCAGGCGGGGAGTCCAGCCATCAAGCTCATCGTAGGGGATGTTTATCGCTCCGAGTAGATGAAGGGCAGCGTATTCTTGCGAGGTGCGCAGGTCCACAAGGAGATAGAAGAGATAATTAAGATCACTCACCGCGATGTTGTAGCTTTGCGGGCGGTTCACCGTTCCGGTAAGCTGCAAGGCAAGCTTGGGTGTGGCTGGATCGTTTGATTCTACATAGATATTCTTCGCCATTTTACCGCCGAAACCAGCAGTGTCGAACGTAACTTCAAGGTCCACCGATTCTCCCGGTTCAAGAGTAGACTTGGCAAGGGAGGTCGTCGTGCACCCACAGCTCACCCGAATATCATCGATCGTGAGAGGTTCGTCTCCAACGTTTTGCACGACGAACGTATGAACAACGGCGAGTCCTTCAAGGATCTCGCCGAAATCGTACACCGGTGTATCCACGCTTATGCTGGGAGCAGCCATTGCCACCGCTCCCAGACCAAGTACGACAAAGAGCATAACTAGCCCGATCTTTCTCATGATTCCTCCTTTGTGTATCAGTTGCTTCTTAAGATACGCATCGCGTTTAAGACAGCGATCAGCGCGACACCGACATCGGCGAAGACCGCTTCCCACATGGTCGCCTCGCCGATTATCCCCAAGCCAATGAATCCGATCTTCACTCCGAGGGCGAAGATGATGTTCTGCCACACGATCCTCTTCGTTTTTCGCGCGGTGAGGATCCCTAGCGCTAGCTTGGACGGGTGGTCGTCCATGATCACGACATCAGCGGTTTCGATAGCGGCATCGCTTCCCAGTCCGCCCATTGCGATCCCAACGTCCGCACGTGCAATCACTGGCGCATCGTTTATCCCATCTCCAACGAACGCCAGTGTCGTCCCCGGCGCCTTTTCTCTATCCAGTTTTTCGAGGACTTCCACCTTTCCACCGGGAAGTAGCTCGGCGTACCAATCATCGACTCCGATTTCCTGAGCAACTGCAGAAGCTACCACTGCACTATCTCCTGTCACCAACACTACCTTATTCACGCCAAGGGATCTTAATTGACGGATGGCTGCAGGGGCGTCATCCTTCACCTCATCGGCGATGACGAGGTAGCCGGCGTAATCCCCATCGATCGCTACATGAGCGACGGTCCCGGGTACGTCACACGTTGTATGAGGGACCTCGAAGTGATGGAGCATTCGGTCATTCCCTACCAAGACAAGTTTTCCGTCGATCTGGGCGGTAACCCCCTCACCTGCAATCTCTTCGTGCGCAGTGGCTGCGAGCCCGTGAGGATCACCCGTGCTGACCGCCTTTATCGCCGCGGCGATCGGGTGATTCGATCCTTCCTCTGCCTGAGCAGCGAGCCGAACTAGCTCTGCCTCGGTCCACCCGTTCGCCGGGACAACCTGCGTCACCTGAAAGTCACCTCTGGTCAATGTTCCGGTCTTGTCGAACGCCACGATCCCCACCCGAGCGAGGGAATCGAGAAAGTTCGATCCCTTGACGAGGACACCCTGCTTGGACGCCCGTCCGACGCCAGCAAAATAGCCGAGCGGTATCGAGAGGACCAGCGCGCACGGACAGGAGATGACAAGCAGGATGAGCGCTCGGTAACCCCAGGTCGCAAACGACCCGCTCGTGACCAGCGGGACAATCAACCCGATTGCTATGGCCAACCCGACGACCGCTGGCGTGTAGTAGCGGGCGAATTGAGTAATGAACTGCTCCGTTCTTGCCTTGCGGGCTCCAGCGCTCTCCACAAGATCGAGGATCCTAGTCAGGGTCGACTCCCGCAGTGGCTTTGTAACCTTGACTCGGAGGAGGCCGCTGAGGTTGAGCATCCCGGAGAGTATCTCCTCTCCTGGGCCGGTGCTGCGAGGCACGCTCTCTCCAGTCAACGCCGAGGTGTCGA
>CAZTJW010000105.1:0-2204 GCA_964613775.1 uncultured Thermotogae bacterium | reverse complement strand
AAAAGGGGTACCGGTTCTTCGTCGATTGGCTCCTCGACCTGTCCGAGCTCACCAAAAAAGAGCGACGGGAGGTGGTGGAGGCCTACCAAGTCCGCTGCCTAGAAGTGGGCGAAACGATGCGCCAGACGGCGTTCCTTCTCGGGAACATCACGAAGTATGCTGGGTTTGTCATCCCGCCACGGTGGGGACAAATGCGGCTCGACCGCGTCGTCCTTGCCCCGATGGACTCACGTTCGATGCTCCTCGTCATCGTCTCCGAGATCGGGGTGGTTGAGCACGGGTTGATTCCGCTCGAGTTCGACCTGACTGAGGATGAAGTGGCCCGCGTGATGACCGTTATTAACGACACCTTGCGTGGGTTGACCCTGGACGACGTGCGTGCCCGTGCCAAGGTGGAGACCCCGGACGGCTGGTACAACCGCTCAGTCCGAGTGGCACTGCTTGTGATGGGCCGGCTCCTTGAGCGGCGGGCCAGGGAGCGCCTCTACTTCGAGGGAGTGCTTAACCTGGTCGATGATCTGCGCGAGGTTGTCCCGGATCAAGCCCTCGATCGGTTCGTCGGATTGACCCATGCCATGCAGGATGAAGGGAAGTTTATCGCTGCGACACGGGATAGCCGTGGCGATAAGCATGGATTATCAGTGCATGTGGGCGACTTCCCGTTGTCGGGGATGGAGGAGTTCAGCGTGATCACGCACGATTACCGCCCGTATTCCGGGGTGCTCGGGGTGATCGCCCCGCTGTGGATGGACTATAGCCGCGCCCTGTCCGCGACGAGCTACATCGCCAATCGGTTGGAAGCGCTCCTCGTCGCGTCATGCAATCGCAAATTAGGAGGGGAAAATGACAAATGAGGAAAAGATGAATAACGCTCCAAAAGAGGAAACGAAAGGGACAAAGTTAAACGCTGAAGAGCGTTTGGCGAAGAAGGACGAGGAGATCCGCTCCTATATCGACCGGCTTAAGCGCCTGCAGGCCGAGTTTGAAAATTACAAGAAGCGTGTCCTGCGGGACATGGCAAGTCTGGAGGAGAGAGTCTCCGACCAGGAGATCCTCGACTTCCTGCCGCTCTACGATAACCTTGAACGTGCGTTTGCAAGTTACAACGGAAACAACGACGCCCAGTCGTTCATCGAGGGAATAGAGCGGGTCTTTGCACAGTTTGATCAGATCCTGAAACAGAAAGAAATCACCCCGATCGAAGCCAAGGGGACCCTGTTCGATCCAGCAAGGCACGAGGCGCTTCTGAGTGTGGAAAGCGACAAGGAGAAAAACGTGATCCTCGAAGAGTTCGAACGGGGGTACATGCGGCACGGTCGGGTATTGCGACCGAGCAAGGTGAAAGTAAGCAAAGGGATTAAACAACCAAAGGAGGAGAAAAATGGCGGAGAAAATTAAAGAGAAGATTATTGGAATTGATCTAGGAACTACTAACTCATGTGTTGCTGTGCTTGAGGGGGGATCCCCAGAGGTGATCCCTAATGCTGAAGGTGAACGCACAACCCCGTCTGTGGTCGCGTTTACCGAGAACGGTGAGCGTCTGGTGGGACGGTTGGCCAAACGTCAAGCGATCACCAACCCCAAGCGGACGGTCGCCTCGATCAAGCGCAAGATGGGTACCGACTATCGGGTGCGCATCGAGCTCGACGGTAAGGCCGAGGAGTACACACCAGAACAGATTTCGGCGATGATTCTGCAAAAGATAAAGGCCGATGCCGAGGCGCACCTCGGAGGAAAGGTCAAGAAAGCCGTTATCACTGTTCCTGCCTACTTCAACGACGCGCAGCGCCAGGCGACGAAGGACGCAGGGAAGATCGCCGGGCTCGAGGTAATGCGCATCATCAACGAACCAACCGCCGCATCGCTCGCCTATGGCCTGGACAAGTCGAAGGAACAGACGATCCTCGTTTATGACCTGGGGGGCGGCACGTTCGACGTCTCGATCCTCGAGATTGGGGAGGGCGTGTTTCAAGTGGTGGCAACCGACGGAGACACCCAGCTCGGAGGAGACGATTTCGACCGCCGCATAATGGACTGGCTCGTGGACGAGTTCCGGGCCGATACGGGAATCGATCTCACCAAGGATCCAAGTGCGATGCAGCGGCTGAAGGATGCAGCCGAGGCGGCGAAGAAGGAGCTGTCCGCGCGTATGGAGACGACGATCAACCTCCCGTACATCAGCGCCGACTCCACCGGGCCGAAGC
>CAZTJW010000104.1:0-2358 GCA_964613775.1 uncultured Thermotogae bacterium | reverse complement strand
TCATAGCGCATTTTAACCTCCTTTTCCGGAGGCCAGTGTAACATAACACTGTTACGAAATCAAGTGTAAAAGAACCGCCCGGATGAAACGAGCGGTTTTCCAGTAATAAACGGCTACTCGAACAAATCGAGCAAGTAAAACAACCCTGGATCGACCGGCCGGGATTCGCGCAGCGCCTCTTCCAAGCTGACCGGTTCGATCTTCGTCCCGTGTAGAGCGGTCATCACGTCGAACTTGTCCGCAAGCGCAAACTCGATCGCCGCTGCCCCGAACCGCGTCGCCAGGATGCGGTCGAACGGGGACGGTATTCCGCCGCGCTGCAGATAGGCAAGGTTCGTCACCCGCACCGGCATCTCCAGGCGCTGAGAGAGTTGGTTTGCCAGGTACTGTCCAACCCCGCCGAGGCGGATGTGCCCGAACTCATCCACTTCGGCCTCGGCCACGATCTGCCCGTTTGTCTCGGTTGGTTTTGCTCCCTCGGCGATGATCACGATGCTGAAGTGCTTGCCGCGTGCCTTGCGGTGGAGGATCTTCCGGTGCACTTCGTCCACGTCAAAATCCCGCTCCGGGATGATGATCACGTCCGCTCCGCCGGCCACTCCTCCCATCAGGCTTAGCCAACCAGCGTCACGGCCCATCACTTCGAGGATAAGGACGCGGTGATGGGAGAACGCGGTCGTATGCAGGCGGTCGAGGGCATCGGTGATCACCCCAAGCGCGGATGCGAACCCCAAGGAATAATCGGTCATTGCGATGTCATTATCGATCGTTTGCGGAATGCCCACCACCTTCACCCCGTGCTCGGCCAGCCGGTGCGCCACCCCAAGGGTGTCATCCCCACCGATCGCAATGAGAAAGTCGATCTTCTCCCGATCAAGCGTGGCGAGGATCTTGTCCACCGCCCCCTCGATATTGAACGGGTTGGTGCGTGAGCTTCCGAGGATCGTCCCACCGACCGTGAGGATCCCGGATACGTCGCTTGGCCCCAACGGCTGAGCGATGTCATCGATCGGGCCTTTCCATCCCTCGCGGAAGCCGATCACTTCTACCCCTTGCTTGAACCCAAACCGCACGATCGCGCGCAGTGCGGCGTTGATTCCGGGGGAATCCCCACCACCCGTCAGAACGCCAGCTCTCAGCATGCTAACCTCCTAAGATTGTGTGTCCGGCACTTCCCGCCTGATCGATAAGCTCAATCGCCACTTCCTTGATCCGTGCCTGAATCTCCCGTCCAACCACGCGCGGGTCGAAGTCCTTCTTGTTCGGGGTCCAGTCGCTTCCGGAGAAGAGCCCGGTGCGCTTGTCCGGTACCCCGGGTGGAGGGACGATCGAGGCGGTGTGCGCCATGTAGAAGTCGTGTGCCGTGCGTGCGTACTCGTACTGGTAACGCGTGTCCTTGTTCAATTTGCACACCCCATACTGAATGATCTCCCGCACCTGCTCGGGGAGAAGCCCTGAGCTTCCGTGTAGGACCAATGGCACGAGCAGTCCTTTCTCGGCCAGGTGGTCACGGATCTTCTTCGCAATATCCGTGCGCAGTACAACGTCCTTGCCCTTGGACACCCCGTGCTGCGTCCCGACCGAAATTGCGAGGAGGTCGGCGCCGGTGCGCTCGATGAACTCGGCCGCTTCGTCCGGATCAGTATAGTACGCATCCAGCGACGCGACCTCGTCCTCCACTCCCTTGATCTTCCCCAGTTCTGCCTCGATTAACACATCCCCGTGCTTCGCCATCTCCACCACTTCATGGCTGATGCGCACGTTTTCCTCGAACGACTCTCGCGAGGCATCGATCATAATCGAAGAGACAAGGTGTTCATCGATCGCTACCTTGATGATGTCCATCTCGTTGACTGTGAAGTGGTCGAGGTTGATGAACACACCGATCGGATAATTGTCAGCCAGGCTACGTATCATGTAAGAGAGAACACGCAGTCCTGTGAGTTTATCGCCGCCTCCCGCAAACTTTGCCGCACCAGGACTCACCTGCAACACAAGGTCGGAATGTCTTTCCTTGTAGCCCTCAAGCAGTCCGAGGAGGACATTTTCCTCAGCAATGTTGTTTGCCATGTACGCGTAACCGCCCGCCTGCGCTCGCTTGTACACCTCGCGCAGCTTTTCTCCGCCGAAAAATGGCATATCTTCCTCCTTTTTCTTGATCCCTGTTCAATAAGACAACGCCATTGGCGTTATACCAGTTTCGCCCTTGGCTTTCAAGGCGTACATGATATCTGGCAAATGAGAGGGGAAGCGCCCGTATCTACCTGTGCCGATACCCTTGCCATCATAAACGATACCCCTTTAGCGAGCTTAAGGGGTTCTTTACTAGCCCTAATTCCCCCAATGAGAAAGATTGCG
>CAZTJW010000103.1:0-2368 GCA_964613775.1 uncultured Thermotogae bacterium | reverse complement strand
AACGTCCGCATGCGCAGCCAACTCTTCGTAAGCACGCTCTGCAGCATTGGCCGTCGGTACGGAGGAAGCTCGAGGAGAAGAGGAGGTGGAGGATTGAATGCCACCAATCGCGACGTAAAGCCGATCGCGATGATCAGGAGCGCGGACAGAAGGTAGATCCCCAATGCCGGTAAAATCCCGGCAAAGTGACCGACCACTCCGAGAATGATCGCTGTACGCGAGGAGCACGGAATGACGGTGAATAAGGTGACCACCTTAAGCCGTTCGGTTCGTGATTCCAGAATGCGCGTGGCGTTCGTCGCCGGCACCGTGCATCCCATTCCTAAAAGCATGGGAATGACCGCATTGCCAGGGAGGTTGAGGCGACGCATCACCCGATCCAGGGAAAGGATAAACCTCGGTAAAACTCCAAAATCCTCAAGCAATCCCAAGAAGAAGTAAAAGAGAAATATATACGGTATAGCAATGGCGATGCCTGCGGATGTCCCGACGACCGCACTCTTTGCCATCTCCCCTATGTAGTCAGGTAATCCAGAGACTGCATTGTGGATCCACGGCAAAACATCGGCATCAGTCAATGAGGACAACGAACCTTGCACTAGCCCGCCCAAGTAGAGGAGCCCAGCAAACAGCCCAAGAGTGAACATGAATGTTACGAGCAACCCCCATGTCGGATGAAGCAGAACCTCATCCAGCCGTTCTCTCCATCCCTCACGGGATTTCCGT
Source organism: uncultured Thermotogae bacterium (assembly GCA_964613775.1). Taxonomy (GTDB): domain Bacteria; phylum Bipolaricaulota; class Bipolaricaulia; order UBA7950; family UBA9294; genus S016-54. The sequence goes on along the minus strand of CAZTJW010000103.1, from coordinate 1,642 downwards.
TTAGTGAACGTCGTCACCAATCGTGCGATGTAGGCAGCCACTCCATGGCGGTTGACCGCGATGTCGCTCTTGATGCTCGGGTGTTCAGGGATTTCTGTTGCAACCCTCGCCAGGACGTGCGGATCGCGCAAATACCTGGTTAAATCCGCATCTCCTTCCAGGATACGAAGAGCGAAAAACCGCTTGGAAAAGGGAAGATCGTCCGGTAGGGAGCTTTCTACCATTTCGATCGCCCGCTCGATGTGATCATCATAAGTTACAGTGAATCCATGTCCTGCCGCTACGGTCAGCGCGCCGCGCACCAACTGGTCAATCCCAATCTTTCGGAGCGGATTGATCGCGAAGACCGGAGTTCCAAGAAGACCAACGAGCTGATCGGGAGCCACGACGATCCCGCGTTTCCTCGCTTCCTCGACGAAATTCAATGCGACCACGACGGGAAGGTCGGCCTCCAAGAGCTGCAGGGTGAAGTAAAGCCCCTTTTCTAGGCTGGTGGCGTCGACAAGGTCGATGATCACATCGGGCTCTGTCTCGAGGATGATCTTCTTTGTCACCCGCTCTTCGAGCGTGGCATCCGACAAGCTGTAGATTCCTGGAGTATCGAAAAGGCGGATGCGATCCCCGTGCAGGGTGATTTTAGCCTCCAGCGCCTCGACAGTTGTCCCGGGATAGTTGGAGGTAACCGCGCGATATCCCGCCAACGCGTTGAACAGGCTCGATTTACCCGAGTTCGGCTGGCCGACGAGAACGATCGTCTTCACTGGGGTTCTCCTTTCTTACGAACACCGCACGGGCGATCTCGACAGCAACCGCTACTTTCACTCCGTTGATCTTTACGATCATTGAGCCGTTGGGCATCTTCCCTATGACTTTTAGTCTGCTCCCGGGATAGAGGCCGATCCCCATCATGCGCGCGAATGTCTTCTCCCCCGGATCCTTTATCGCGATAAGAGTCCCTGCATCACCAACGGAGAGATCAGAAAGCAGGACCGCCCCTTGTGTGCGCCGCAACGCTTCTTTCAATTCTTTGAGGGCTTGTTGCGAGATCGCATGTTCCAACTGTTCCGCTGCAGCATGCGCAGAAGGCAAGGGCTCCCCGAGAATTTCCATAAAAAACCGCTCCGCAGTCTCATGACGATCAAGGAGATCGCGAGCGATTTTGATTCCGGTGGGCGTAAGTAATAGCCCCGTGTCCGTTTCACGGAGCAACCCTTGCGCTTTAAGCTCAGAGAGCAACGCCCCAAACTCCGGCACTGGGAGCGCCAGTTCTCGCTGGATTGCTACCTTCGGCAGCGGTGTGCTACCCCCGGTATGTTCGAGGAGGAGGCGTAGTATATCCTCCTCCTCTTCCCGCTTGAGATAAAACTTCCGCGGTTCCTTACTCACGGGCCATCGTCGTTCCACACTTCGGGCACTTCATTTGGTAGCACGGCGTGCCGACTTGGTGTGGAACCTTTTCACCGCACTTCGGGCACACACAGTACCCTGACGGCCCGGCTCCGGCGCGGTTCCCGCCCATCCTTCCCCGGCCTTGACCACCGCGGCCGCGGCCCATCCCTGTACCTGGTCCGGCTCCTGCCGGCCCTGTTCCGTCTCCTCTTGGCATAGTAAAACCTCCTTAATTCCGTTAGTTAACGCCTTT
>CAZTJW010000102.1:0-2391 GCA_964613775.1 uncultured Thermotogae bacterium | reverse complement strand
CTTCGCCAAGAACAACGCCGAGCGCTTCGCCCTGGCGACGATCACCCAGATCTACACGATGACCCGCGTGCTCAAGCCTCTGGTTATTATGTTTCGGGGGATCGCGTACGGAGTCATGCGCATGTTTGGGGAGGACCTGGCACAGGAGGAGCCGCTCGCGGTGAGCGATGAGCAGATCGAGACCCTGATCGACGCGAGTGAGGAGAGGGGCCTGATCGCCACCCAGGATGGGGAGATGATCCGCCGCATCCTCGACTTCGACGAGATGACCGCTGAGCAGGTGATGGTCCCCCGCACCGAGGTGCAGTCGATCGAGGTGCGGACATCCCCGGCCAAGGCGCGGGAGATCGTGATCAAGGGTGGGCACTCGCGCTTTCCTGTCTATGACCGCGTTCCGGATAACATCGTGGGGACATTGTACGCCAAGGATCTCCTTGGGGAGGTCGATACCCCGCGCACCACCCTGCATGGACTCCTGCGCCCAGTGTACTACACCCCGACGACGAAGCCGATCAACATCCTTCTGCGCGAGTTCCAGCGCGAACGGGTGCACATGGCAGTGGTGATCGACGAATTCGGGGGAATGGCTGGGATCGTTACCCTAGAGGACATCCTGGAGGAGATCGTGGGGGAGATCGAGGACGAATACGATCGGCCGGTTAGTCTGATCAAACGGATCTCGCCTGACGAGGCGCTCGTCGATGGAGGTACATCGGTCCCTCACCTCAATCGGACGATGGATATTGAGCTCCCCGAGGACGAGGGGGTGACGGTGAGCGGGTTGATCCTCCACCGGTTGGAGGCGATGCCCACCGTGGGGGACAAGGTGAAGGTTGGCGCGGTGACTCTCACTGTGGAGGGCGCGACCGCCCGGGAGATCACGTCGGTGCGGGTAGTCGTCGATCGCAGCGCGCAGGCGGAAGAAGAAAGAGGAGATTGACCTACAAGCAAGGAAGCTGAAGTAAAAACCCCGCTTCAATCTGTGGGGGTATCCATGGAGGTATTTTATGAAGCCAACTTATGTATTTTGCATCGGTTTACTCGTGCTGGTCATTGCTGGCGTGGCGGGGACAGCGGCGGGGAGCGTGGTGCTAAACACTGTCATCGATCCGAGCGCGCGCACGATCTCCGGGACGGAAGAGATAACGTTCACCCCGAGCGTGGCACGTATCTACTTTCTCCTTCCCGCCAACCTCGATCGGGATCCCAACCCGTATGTGAGCGACCGGGTGATTGATTCCGAGTACCCGCACGGGTTCGATCCCTCTTATACCACGGTGGAAGGGGTGAGCACGGGCAAGGGAACAAAGCTTCCGTCGGCACTCCTTTCCCTGCCGCCGGAGTTTCAAACCTATTCGTTGAGCGGCACCGTGCTCGCCGTTGATCTCCCGCAAACCATGAGCGCGATCACGGTGCGCATCAAGTTTTTCACCAAGGTACCGCGCACCGCCGCGCCCGACCAAACGGACAACAGCGGGGTGATCACATGGCGGTTCGGGTGGGCGCCAGTCCCGATCCTTCCCCAATCCGCTTGGGGAGAGAAAGATGGAACCCTTGTGTACACAGGATCAGGGAGCTTCCCCCTGTACATCCCCGCACTCTCCTATTCTGGGACAATCAAGGTCCCCCATGGCTATACCCTAGTTTGCGGGGCGGACTACGCGAAGCTCACGCCGGGAAAGGACGAGGACGTCTATGAGCTCAATAACGAATCCGAAACCCGGGGAATCGCGTTTGCTCTCGGGAAGGACTATAGGTCGTTTACGCTTCAGGTGGGTGCCATCACAATCGAGGTCGACTACCTCCCCGGCCACGACGAGGAGGCGCGCCTGTTCGCCACCTACGCCCGCGACATCCTGCGGGAGTATGAATCCCGGTTCGGCCCCTACCCGCGCAAGCGGCTGGTAATCGTGGAGGACCCGAACAGGGACGGAACGTCGATGGCCGCGGACGGGATCGCGTTCATCTCGAGCTTCTACTTTACTCACCGCAACGTCACCCTCCCCGGGATCGGAAACCGGCTTGCCGAGTTCGTCCTCGCTCACGAGATCGCGCATCAGTGGTGGGGGATCGGGGTCGGGGTAAACATGAACGCGGAAAATTGGCTCTCCGAGGGGCTCGCCCAGTACTCCGCAGTGAGCTACTTCGAGAAGAAGTATGGGGCGCATGGCCCAAACCTGTTTCCCCAGTTTGGAAAGGGGATCGTGGAAAAGTTCATTACGTCCCAGTTCGGCTTTTTGAACCTGCGCGAGCACCAGATCGAGCTTCCGTACATTCTGAACCTGGAGCACGGGTTCGACGAGGCGCTGGTAAAGCCGCTTTCCGCGGTAAAGTACGGAAACGCGACGGTGGAGCGAACCTACGACAAGGGCTACCTGGTGATGCGGGAGA
>CAZTJW010000101.1:0-2409 GCA_964613775.1 uncultured Thermotogae bacterium | reverse complement strand
ACGGATGCGCTAACTTTACCAAAACGTGGATCGGCTCTCCGGAAGGAAACGGAAATGTAATTCCCCACTGCGGCGGGGTAGTCCCTAACCCAGACATTGCTGAATACGGAGGTGAGACCAGCATTTGCAGCTCTGGGGAGAGCTTCGCCGTCGCCCCCCAACCGCCGATAAAACTCAGGGCAAGAATTCCAATTACAAATAAAAACGCGAATAATCTTCGCATACTATCCTTCATTTTCGTCCGAAGTGTACTATACTCTCGTTCTCGACACAAAACTTGGTAAACAGGTTCTTTTCTTTACAACCCGAGGAGGTGTGTGCTATCATCAAGCGCGGTTAAGGAGGACTATTATGCACAGAAAGGTAGTCATAGCATTCATTTTGTTGAGCTTGGCACTCGGCGCGACGGCCGCTGCGGATTCGGTCACCCTTTATTCCCAGGGGATCGCGTGCATCAACGAGACGCGGACCATGACCCTGACCACGGGTGAGAACACGATTGATCTTCCGGTTCCATCCGGGCTGATCCCGGAATCGCTTGCGGTTAAGTTCCCCGGGCAGGTTGTTTCCCAGTCGTTCCGCTACACCCCGCCCGATTCCGTTCTCGCCGCTGCAGTCGGCAAAGCTGTTGAGGTAGTAGCGGCGGATGGTTCGGTGTATCAAGGGACACTCCTTTCCGTAAGGGGCGGAATAACACTGCGGGACAAAACGGGGACGATCAACATTATCCGCGAGCCCACACGGGTTAGCTTCGCCGGAAACGGCTTATCCTTCTCTCCGTCCATCGAACTCCGCCTTAATTCTCCCGCAGCGGGCAAGGTTCCGATCGAGCTCACTTATCTCACTACCGGGTTCAATTGGGAGATGAGCTACGTGGGCACGCTGGCCCCGGACGGAAGGACGCTCGCCATCACCGGGTGGGCGAAGTTGGAGAACGATTCTGGTTATGCCCTGTCCAACGCGATGGTTCGCCTCGTCGCGGGAAGCGTGAACCGGGGGAACGTGAGCGCGGAGACGCGTGCCACGCCGACCGCTCTTGCCCTTGGATCACCCTCCCCGCAGGCAGCATTCGAGTACTACCTGTACACCCTTCCTAAACCGGTTGATCTCCCGGCGCACCGCACGCTGCTCGTCCCGTATGGCACGTTCCCTGAAATCCCGGTGGAAAAGGTGTACACCTACGCGGGTGGTTCCCGGGTAATGGTCACGCTTAAGTTCAGGAACACGAAAGAGACCGGGTTGGGCATGCCTCTTCCCGCAGGGGACGTCCGTTTGTTCCAGGCGCGGCCTGATGGAAAGATGTTCATCGGCGCTGACACGATCCCGCACACCCCAGTCGAAGAGGAGGTCTCCATCACCCCGGGGAACGCGTTTGATATCACCGGCACCCGCGTGCGAACGGAAAGCGTCAAGCTGTCTAAATCAACCTATCGGGACACGTACATGATCACCCTGCGCAACCACAAGGAGGTAGCGGTGACGGTGAACGTCCTCGAGCATCCGTCCGGGAATACGTGGAAGATCATAAGTGCAGGGATAAGCTACAAAGAAGGAGGCAAGTTCGTGACCGTTGCGCTCCCATACGAAAAGGTCGATTCGCACACGGTGAAGTTTGTAGCGTACGTTCCCGCCGACGGGGAAAGCAAAGTCACTTATACCATTGAATACAGCTATTGAACCGAGGGAGATGCTCTCCCGCTACAAGCGGGCGGTGGAGGCAGCGATCGCTCGCCTCCCGGTGAAGAACGGTGTTGTGGATATCGATTCGGTCTGGGTGGAGACGTCCATCCCCTACGATATTCTCCAGGAGATCCTCACGCGGCAGGACCTTGTCCTGCCGGAGAACGTGGAGCGGATAAACATGAAGTCAACGATTCAGGCGGGAGGGGCGAGTGGAAAGAAAGAGGAAAGGCACAGAAGAAGAAATAAGGTTCGGCACTGACGGCTGGCGCGGGGTGATCGCGCGCGACTTCACGTTTGGGAACGTGGGGCGCGTTGCGGCGGCCACCGGGAGGTTCCTCCTCTCCGAGAAGCGCAAGGCCCTCGGGATTTACACCGACTGGGGAGCGGAATACCGGCCAGCGGCGAATGGGGTGGTAGTCGGCTACGACATGCGGTTCCTGTCGCGCGAGTTCGCCCATCACTTTGCCCGCGTCCTGCGCGACACCGGCGTTCCGGTGGTGGTCGCGGATGCCCCTGTAACCACCCCTGCCGTCTCCTACGGGGTCGTTGACCGTCGCGCCGCCGCTGGGATCATGATCACCGCCAGCCATAATCCCCCGATCTACAATGGGATCAAGTACAAGGCGGAGTACGGCGGCTCAGCACCGGGTGAGGTGACCGACGGGGTGGTGGCGTACCTGCAGGATAAGGCCCCAATCCCGCAGACTCCGGAAGGAGGGATTCCGG
>CAZTJW010000100.1:0-2479 GCA_964613775.1 uncultured Thermotogae bacterium | reverse complement strand
CAGTTCGAAGCGGGGCGAAAGGAGGTGAAGCACGGCGGAGTGGTGCGCGACCCCGAAATTCACATCGCTGTGCTCCACAGCCTACACGCGTTCATCGCGAGCAACACCCCGTGGCATGTCGTCGGAGCCACGCACTCCCCGCTACGCGGCCCAGCCGGGAACATCGAGTACTTCTTCCGCCTCCGCCGGGAGGAAGGGGAGGCTCCGCTCGACTTGGAATCGATAGTACGCCGGGCACACGCCGCCTTAAACCCTGATTAGCGCCGTTTATGCCTCCGCGGGGTGTGACGCCTCTTCACTTCCATTGCCTTCTGCCGCGATGCCGCAGATAGGCGCATCGCAGGCGGGAGGTTGACCATCGCCATAAGCGCGTCGTGCACCGTCTCCAACTGATAGGCCCGCGTCCTCTCGGTCACCGGGATAAGGTCGAATACATCGGCGCGCAATTGGCGCATCACCCCGGCAAGCTCGTCCAACGCCCCTATCGATTCCTCAGCCCCACCAGTTGACGTCGCGATGCAGATCGTTGGCTTCCCAAGAAGTGCACTCTCCTCTCCTGCCGCTTCGTCTTTGGTCCCCTCACAGCGGCGCAGCCGGTCGAGGAACGCGCGCATCGCCTCCCCTACCGATCCAAAAAAAGACGGGGTGATAAACACGTACCCTTGCGCTTCCTGCACCGTCTCGTGCAGCTTTTGGAAATCGTCCTCGAGCTTGCAGTAATGATCAGTGCGACACGGCCCCCACCCGTCTGGATCGCACATCGCGCACCGCGCGATCTTGAGGTCGTTCAGGTTGACAACGCGCACCGGGCTGTGACCGTCAATGATCCCCTGGCACGCTGCTTCGGCACACGCAGCCGGAAGACCATCCGGACTTGGATCACTTAATATCACAAGGACCTTCAATCATACTCCTTTCATCAACTAAACAGCACGTAGCGGCGCAAGAAACGCTCCACATCGCGGTAGAACGCTTCGATCGTCTCCGATTTTCTGAAACCGTGCCCTTCGCCGGGATAGAGGTAGTACTCGTGCGGAACGCCGCGCGTGCGTAGGGAGGCGACGATGCTCTCCGATTGCCCTTTGGGAACGACCTTGTCCTCCTCACCCTGGAATATAGCGACCGGATCGGTAATCCGATCGGCCCCGAACAGCGGGGAACGGTCGTGATAGATCGCACTGGCGTCTGGAAGCGTCCCAATTAGGGTATCGAGATAATGCGACTCGAACTTATGCGTCTCGAGCGCGAGGTTGAACAGATCCGACACCCCGTATAGACAGATTCCTGCCTTGAACAGCCCCGGATGCTCGGTGAGGACACGCAAGACCGTGTATCCGCCGGCGCTTCCTCCCATGATCACGAGCCTCTCCTTGTCGGCACGACTTGTGGCCCCGAGGAACTCGGCGCCAGAGACGGCATCCTCTACGTCAAATACACCCCAGTTTCCATTGAGCGCCTCGCGGTACGCCCTTCCATAGCCAGTGCTCCCGCGGTAATTTACCTCCAACACCGCGTAGCCGCGCGACGTAAAAAACTGCGTCGCTGCGTGATAACCGGCGGTCCACCCCGAGGTCGGTCCACCGTGGATCATAAGCACCCCCGGGGGCAGTCCTTTCCCTGTGTACACCCTGTTCTTTGGCGGATAGTACAGGCCGTAGACCTTCTCCCCGTCAGGGGCATCCCATTCCACCGGTTCTGAAATGGACAGGTACTCGGGATCGATCGTCTCCGACCCTGAGTAACGGTGCACACGCGGGGGCTGATGTGTCCCGATGGTGCACGTTACCACGCGAGGCGGGATCACCGCAGATTGCCCGATCAGGGCGACCGCATTCTCGGTCGGGGAAGGGGCAATCTGCTGCACCAAGGTATAGCCGGGAAAGTAGCCGTCGAGAGACTCGACCTTTCCATTGAGGAGGTCGATCCGTTTGATGTGATCGATGCCGCCTTTGCTCGTGCGAAAGACGATCCCCATGCCATCGTAGGCAAACCCGTATGCCCGCATCCCCTGCACCCACGCGGGCAGGATAATGTTCTCCCCGGCGGTGAGGCAGCGCGAGGCACGCGTGGCAATGTCATACAGGTAGATATCGGAACCATCGTCTCGATCGGACACGTAAGCGAGGCTCTTTCCGTCCGGGGAAAATTCGGGCTGAAACACGGCTTCGTCATCTCCACCCGCGATCTTGCGGGGATCAACTACCCGTGGGATGTCACCGTCCGTCCGTAACTCCCCAAGCATGAGCCGGGTCCCATCCCACGGCATGTGGGGGTGATCCCACTCGATCCAGGCAACCCGGCTTCCGTCCGGACTGAACCGCGGCTGCATGTAGAAATCGCTCCCGGTGATGAGCTTCTGCGGCCAGTTCTCTCCTTCGGCATCAGCGACGCCGATCAGGTCATTCTCGCCACCGCTCCATACGAAAATAATCCACTTCCCGTCCGGAGAAACCTGCGGAGACGCCGGTTCTCCGAACTT
>CAZTJW010000099.1:0-2574 GCA_964613775.1 uncultured Thermotogae bacterium | reverse complement strand
AGGCCAAGTATGCTGATTTCTACAAGCAGGCACAGGTAAAGGTAAGCGGCAAAACACCGGGGACCACCGTCATCAAGGCCGGAAAGCCGATCATCTATGGGGTGACCATCCCCAAGAGCGCGCCCCACCCGGAGTTAGCGCTCGAGTTCGTGCGATTCCTCCTCGGGCCAAAGGGACAGGCGATCATGAAGGAGTGCGGCCAGCCGCCGATCGTACCGGCAGTAGTGGACCAGGAGGATAAGGTGCCCGCGTCCGTGCGTGCGCTCGTCGTCCCGGGGCAATGACAACTCGTGTCAACTGGATGAAGGGAGCGTTCGCGCTTCTCGGGGGACTGCTCCTTATTTTTGTCCTGTGGCCACTTCTGCAGACGATCCTTTCCTCCACCCCGCATGACCTGTGGGAGACAATCCTTGAGGCAAAGGTGCGCGGGGCAATTGGGCTTACCTTCTATGCCTCTGCCCTTGCCACCATGATCGCTATTCTTACCGGGGTGCCGCTTTCCTACCTCCTTGCCCGGCACGAGTTTCCGGGTAAGGGGGTGATCGAGGGGCTGATTGATCTTCCGATCGTCGTTCCCCACACTGCGGCTGGGATTGCCCTATTGATGGTGTTCGGCCGCGAGGGGGCCCTCGGTAAGGCGTTTGGCGCAATCGGGGTCCGGTTCGTATCATCGGTCCCTGGAATTGTGATTGCGATGCTCTTTGTGAGCATGCCGTTTCTAGTCGATGCAGCTAAAGAGGGATTCAAATCCGTTGATCCGCGGCTGGAGCACGTGGCGCGCACCCTGGGGGCAAGCCCGTGGTGCGCATTCCGCAAGGTGGCGCTGCCACTTGCGTGGCGGAGCATCCTCTCTGGCACGGTGCTCATGTGGGCACGGGGATTGAGTGAGTTCGGGGCAGTAGTGATCCTTGCCTACCACCCAATGATCGCCCCGGTGCTCATCTACGAGCGGTTTGAATCCTACGGACTCAACTACGCCCGGCCGGTGACCGTGTGGGTGATCCTCGCCTCCCTTGTCGTGTTCATCCTCCTGCGCGCCGTCGCCGGCAAAGGAAAGAGATGAATGCGTATCTCAGGGTACAAGGGTTGACGGTGTATGCCGGAGAATTCAGGCTCTCCGGGATCGAACTTTCCGCACGCCTTGGGGGATACCACATTATTTTGGGACCGACCGGGGCAGGGAAGACCGTGCTCCTCGAGACGATCGCCGGCTTGCATCGGGCAAAGGAAGGGGAGGTCTTCCTGGACGGAGCGAGGATAACACGCCTCCCCCCGGAGCAACGGGGAATCGGCTTTGTCTATCAGGATTACGCGCTTTTCCCCCATCTTTCCGTCTTCGAGAACATCGCGTTTGGGCTTCGCCTGCGCAGAAAAAAGAGGGATGAAATCAAGCAGCGGGTTCGCGGGATTGGTGCGCTTGTCAAAATTACCGATCTTTTCCCACGCAAGCCCTACACCTTGAGCGGCGGAGAAAAACAGCGCGTCGCGCTCGCCCGCGCCCTTGTTATCTCCCCGCACCTCCTCCTTTTGGATGAGCCGCTCTCCGCCCTTGATCCGGAAACGCGTGAGGGGTTGCAACGGGAGCTTGTCCGCATTCACCGCGAGCTCAACATGACCACTGTGCACGTTACACACGACTTTGAGGAAGCAATCGCCATTGGAGACTGGGTTTCCGTGATGGACAACGGACACATCCTCCAATCAGGCACAGTGGAGGAGGTCTTCCACCGACCGGCTTCACCGTTCGTCGCCCGGTTTGTCGGGGCAAAGAACATCTTCACGGGCAAGGTGAGAAAATCCGATAACGGCGAGGCACAGTTTGTGACCGGGGAGATCTCCCTCACCGTGGTGACCGATATCCGCGGTCCAGCACACGTCTCGGTGCGGCCAGAAGATATCGTAATCTCAACGGCGCCGCTCTTCTCGAGCGCGCGGAACTGCTTACAGGGGAAGATCACCGAAATTCAGGACCGAGGGATGATCGTCTACGTCAAGGTCACCGTCCCACCGGACTTTGTTTGCGCCATCACCCATCGATCGCTCTCCGAGCTCGCCCTTGCGGTGGGGAAGGAAGTTTTCGTATCGTTTAAGGCATCGGCAGCACACGTCTTCTAAGGGGGAAGATTGGCGGAGAATATCGATCGTTTCGGGAGAAGAATCACGTACCTGCGGGTTTCCGTGACCGACCGGTGCAACTTCCGGTGCATCTACTGCATGCCCGCTTCTGGGGTGCGCTGGCGGCCACACGAAGAGATCCTGCGTTATGAGGAGATCGTCCGCATAGTGCGGGCGGCAGCGGCAATCGGGATCAGGAAGGTGCGCCTAACCGGCGGGGAGCCGCTCGTGCGGGAGGGGATCACTGATCTTGTACGGAAGCTTCACCAAATACCGGGAATAAAGGAACTCACACTAACGACTAACGGATCGCTCCTTTCCCGGTACGCTAACGCCTTGGCTAAAGCCGGGCTCAACCGCGTAAACATCAGCCTCGATACCCTCCGTCCGGAGCGGTTTAACAAGATTACTCGTCTTGGAAGACTGGAGGATACCCTCGACGGGATCGAGGCAGCAGCG
>CAZTJW010000098.1:0-2608 GCA_964613775.1 uncultured Thermotogae bacterium | reverse complement strand
TGGCTCCGCGGGGAGGACTCGAACCTCCAACCATTCGGTTAACAGCCGAGCGCTCTACCAATTGAGCTACCGCGGAATGCGTTTTTATTCTACCCAACGATTCCGAGTCCGTCAACCGCTAGGCGGTGCGTTCCAAGAGGGCGCGGATTATCTCCGTCGCCTTCACCATATCGGAGATAGCGATGTGCTCGTCAGCGGTGTGCTCGGCTCGGCCGCCATCGCCGAGAACAACTGACTTGATCCCCCTTCCGCACAGGACGAGCGCGTCCGTTCCCCCGGTGATCACTCGTGCCTTTGGAGTAAGTCCGACTGCCCCGATCGCCTCCTCGGCGATCGCGACAACCGGATCGTCCTCAGGGAGCTGGAACGCCTCATACTCGACTTCGACCTTCACCTTGGCCTGCGCTCCAGCCGCGGCCGCCGCCTGCTCAAATGCGCGGCGCATCCGTTCTGCCTGTTGTTTAGCTTTGGCGTCGTTCAGGCTGCGGCACTCCGCCTGAATCGTCACCCGGTCAGGCACACCGTTCCGGATCAGACCGCCGTGGATCGTTCCCACATTGGCCGTGGTCTCGTGGTCGATGCGCCCTTCGGGGAACCGGGTGATCGCCGCGGCCGCCACCCGGATCGCCGAGATCCCCTTCTCGGGCTCCATGCCGGCGTGCGCTGCCTTACCCCTAATCTCGATATCCAGGGAGATATGCGTGGGCCCGCCGATGATCACCGTATCGAGCACGTCGGAATCGACGATGAACCCCATCTTCGAATGCACCAACGACGTATCGAGGTTCTTGGCACCAAGAAGGCCGATCTCCTCCCCCCGGGTAATGACGATTTCCACTGGTGGGTGTTTTTCAGTGGCTCGCACCGCCGCGAATATCTCCACGATCCCCGCTTTGTCGTCCGCTCCGAGGATCGTATCACCTTTCGAGCGGATCACTCCGCCATCGATCACTGGCTCGATCCCCTTTCCTGGCTTCACGGTGTCAGCATGCGCACCCAAGAGGATCGGCTCAGTCTTGTTCGATCCCTTCGCCGGGAGGCGAGCGATCAGGTTTCCGTAGGAATCGCGGACGCACTCCGCACCAAGCTCACGGGTAAACCGCCCCTCGAGATACTCCAGAAACCGCTCCTCTTCGCCCGATTCGCTGTCGATCTTGACGAAATCGCAGAAGTCATGTACTAGCTGCTTATCCATCTTCTTATCCTCCATTTTGATCATCTGAGTATAAAGATGAATCTCCTAGCGTACCAGGTTGACTGAACGCGTCGCATGGGCTATCTTGAAACGATGAAGGGGTGGATTGTGCTCATGATATTCGTTGGATTGATCGGAATTGGACTGTGGAACGAAGGTGTCCCGCCGGAACCGGAGCCTCCGAAACTTTCATCGGCGGATAAGCGTTTCCTCCTCGAACTGGCGCGGCGGCAACTCGAATCCGTAATCGAGAGGGGATCAGGAATAAGCGTCTCTCCGGACGATGTCCCGCGAGATCTGAAAATGGACGCGGCGTGCTTTGTCACCCTTACCGAGCGCGGGAACCTGCGCGGGTGCATCCTCGACTCGTTCACCCCGCACGAACCGATCTATAAAAACGTGATGCGAAATGTGGTTCTCGCTGCCACCGGCGATCCACGCTTCCCGCCGGTGCGGCCGTCCGAGCTTCCCAAAATCGAGATCGAAATTAGCGTGCTCGATCGGCCACGTCCGCTCAAATTTTCCGGGCCGGACGACCTGATCAAAAAGCTTCATCCGGGCGCCGATGGGGTGATCCTAAAGACACAGACCGGCTCCTCCACTTACCTCCCGCAGGTGTGGGAGATCTTCCCTGATCCTAAGGACTTCCTCTCCAGTCTGTGTGAGAAGCAAGGGGCGCGCCCCGACTGCTGGAAGAGCGATCCTCCACCCAAAGTTGAGATCTACCACGTCGATCACTTTTCCGAGGCAGATTTCCACAATGACCGCTAGTTCCGTGTACGCGGATACGATCGATTTCGAAGGCTGGCGGTTCGTGATTATCTCCTCCCAAAAAGGGGTGCGAATACTCGACCTGCGCGGGACTCCGCCGGAGAGACTCGCCGAACGGTTGCGGGCACGGCTTATCCTCGGGGAGAATCGCGAAGCGGTGCGCCAGCTTACGGAGTACCTTGCTAGAACGCGAAAGGAATTCGATCTTCCGCTAGACCTGCACGGGACCCCTTTTCAGAGAGAGGTGTGGAACGAGCTATTGCACGTCCCTTATGGTAAGACTGTTTCCTATAGCGAGATCGCAGCGCGAATCGGAAGACCGAAGGCGGCACGCGCCGTGGGGGCAGCCGTCGGGTCAAACCCGGTCCCGATCATCATTCCCTGCCATCGCGTGATCGGAAAGGACGGCTCACTCGTCGGGTTCGGCGGTGGGCTCGACTTAAAACAGCGGCTTCTTGCCCTCGAAGGAACGGTCTTGGACTAATCGTCTAGGTCAAGGTCAGCGATTTCAGGGATGTTCGGTTCGATGTGGACAAGGACATGCACCGATCCTGAGCAAACTCGCTTGATCGCCTGCTCCACGTCCATTGAGATGCTGTGTCCGGCAAGGACAGAGATCTCCGGATCGACGAGCACGTGTAG
>CAZTJW010000097.1:0-2715 GCA_964613775.1 uncultured Thermotogae bacterium | reverse complement strand
ACAATCTAGCACAAGATGGAGGGGATATGATCGAACGTCATTTCACCCGCATTCAAACAGGCCTTCCTGGGCCGAAATCGGCCGCTGTCCTTGCGAAGAAGGCGAAGTATGTTGCCGCGCCGCTTGAGAGCTATGCCCCGTTCGTCATCAAGGAGGGTGAGGGGGCACTGATTGAAGACCTTGATGGGAACCGGTTCATCGACTTTTCCGGGGGATGGGGATGCCTGAACGTCGGGCAGCGCAACTCCCGTGTTGCCGCCGCGCTACACGACCAGCTTGACCACTTTTTGCACACCGACTTCACTGCCGTCCCCTACGAACCGCTCGTTGACCTCGCTGAGCTGTTGGTCGCTCGCACCCCGATCCCGGGGGAGAAGAAGGCGGCGTTCTTCAACTCTGGCGCCGAGGCGGTGGAAAATGCGGTCAAGATCGCACGTGCCTATACAAAGCGCAAGGCGGTCCTCGTGTTCGACAACGCGTTCCACGGGAGGACGCTGCTCACGATGACGATGACCCACAAGGCGAACCCGTACAAGATGGGATTTGGGCCGTTTGCCCCTGAGGTGTACCGCCTTCCCTATCCCTACACCTACCGCAACCACGTGACCGCGGAGGACATCGAACAGCGCCTTCTCTCCCTTGTTGACCCATCTGATGTAGCAGTGATGGTCGTCGAGCCGGTGATGGGCGAGGGCGGGTTCCTCGTCCCGCCGGACTGGTTCCTTCCAGCGATGCGGGAGTTAGCCGATAAGTACGGGTTTGTCCTCGTGTTCGACGAGGTACAATCCGGGATCGGGCGCACTGGAAAGTTATTCGCGTGCGAGCACTTCGGGGCCACACCGGATCTGATTTGCGTTGGGAAGTCGATCGGTGGCGGGCTGCCGCTCTCCGGAGTCATCGGTAGGGCCGAGATCATGGACGCCCCGGTCCCAAGCGGAATCGGCGGCACGTTTGCGGGAAACCCGCTTGCCTGCCGGGCGGCGATCGAGGTGCTGAAGGCAATCGATGAGGAAGACCTATTAAACCGTGCTGTACACGTGGGGAGCCGGATCAAGGAAGGCTTTCTCCACCTCCAATCTCGCTACCAGGCGATCGGGGACGTGCGTGGCATCGGGGCGATGGTCGGGATGGAGCTCGTCGAGGACCGGAAGACAAAGAAGCCAGCGAAGGCCCTCACCCAGAAGATCACGCAGCACGCCCTGCACAATGGGGCGATCTTCCCGACGGCTGGCCTCTACGGAAACGTGATCCGCGTCCTCGTCCCGCTCGTGATCACTGACGAGCAAATCGATGAGGGAATGGCCATCCTCGCGGAGGCATTCGCCGCTAACATCGGTTAGACCATTTTTTGGAGGCGGTCTATCGCCGTTATAATGCGATCCTTTGGCGCGGTAAGGCCAATGCGGACGTATCCTTCGCCGTTTTCTCCGAAGAACGATCCCGGTGCGACCGATACCCCGGCATTGTTCAGGAGCATCGTGGCAAACCCCTCGGAATTGTGCCCCTTAGGAACCTGTGCCCAGATGTAGAAGGTGGCGCGCGGCGGTGTAACGTTCCACCCTAGTTTGCTCAGCCCAGCGAGCGCGATCTTTATCCGGGCTCGATAGGTTTCATTGCGCGCTTCGATCCATTCATCCGGGATGGATAAGGCACGGATTGCTGCCTCCTGCACCGGGAGGAACATGCCGGAATCGGCGTTCGACTTTATCCGGAAGAGCGACTTCAATACATCCGCGTTGCCGACCGCCATCCCGGCACGCCAGCCGGCCATGTTGTACGTCTTGGACAGGGAGTTGAATTCAACCGCCACCTCTTTTGCTCCCGGGACCTGGAGCAGGCTCGGCGGACTATAGCCGTCGTAGGTAACATCGCAATACGGGACGTCATGGCAGATCAAGAGGTCGTTCTCCCGGGCGAAGGAGACTGCGCGAGCGAAGAAGTCGAGATCGGCGGTCGCGGCGGTCGGGTTGTTCGGGTAGTTGAGCCACATCATCGTCGCCTTAGCGGCGATATCTTGTGGGATAGCATTGAGGTCAGGAAGGAACCCGCGGTCCGGAAGGAGCGGAAACTTGTGGACGCGTGCCCCGGCCATGATCGCGCCCATCGTATACGAGGGATAACCCGGATCAGGAACGAGTATGAGGTCACCCGGATCGAGGACCCCGAGGGAGAGGTGCACAATCCCCTCCTTGGAGCCGAGCAGGGGCACTATTTCGGTTTCCGGATCGAGCTTTACCCCGAACCGGCGCGCGTAGTAGGCGGCGATCGCCTTGCGCAATGCGGGGAGACCGTGGTAGCCTGGGTAGCCGTGCGATTTTGGATTGTGGGCGCATGTGCACAGCGCGTCGATCACCGGATCCGGCGGAGGAAGATCGGGGTTCCCGATGTCGAGCCGGATCACATCGATCCCGTGGGCGCGGGCCTCGGCCACCTTCTCCCCCCAGCGGGCAAACGGGTAGTCCGGCATGTTCACGATCCGATCAGCTTTCGTCTTCATCGTGTTCCTCCTTTAAGTTGTCGGGATTCTAAACTTTTTACGGCCTGCGATCGAGCTTGTCGCCCGCGGAGCGATTCGTCAGGCATAAAACCCTTGGGGGTGTAGTAACCAGCATTGGGCTTACTACACCCCCCAAGCTACAGTAGCGCGGCACATTCAAATGCCTCGCAGCGAGCTACGGGGTTCTTTACCCGCTTTTCAGGAGGCGAGCAAGGCCT
>CAZTJW010000096.1:0-2723 GCA_964613775.1 uncultured Thermotogae bacterium | reverse complement strand
GAGGGTTCATCGTTTTACCCCTCTACTTGACGAACAGCGTGCCCAGCCTACGCACTGGAAACTCGATCCTGTTCAACCTGGTCGAAGGGACAATCCGCATCATCTTCTTCCTCGGGTATCTCTATGTGATCTCGCGGATGAAGGATATCCACCGGGTGTTCCAGTACCACGGGGCGGAGCACAAGACGGTGTTCACCTACGAGGCAGGGGAGCCACTGACGGTGGAGAACGCGCGTAAACACACGACCCTTCATCCCCGTTGCGGCACAGCTTTCCTGATGATCGTGCTCGTAATCTCCATCCTCGTTTACGCGATCGCCGGGAACCCGACGCTGTGGCTCAAGGTCCTGTCTCGCCTGTTGCTTCTTCCTGTGGTGGCCGGGGTGTCATATGAAGTGCTGCGATTCGGGGGAATGAACTACAAGCATCTCTGGGTGCGCGTTCTCATTCAGCCTGGGCTATGGTTGCAGAAACTCACGACCGCCGAGCCAACCGATGACATGCTCGAGGTGGCGATCGCTTCGCTCAAGCGGGTGACCGTACCGGTGGAGACGCCGGTTCAGATGGAGAGTGTAGGAGAAGCGGTGAGCGAGAGCGGGGAGCTTTCCCCGAGCACCGAGTGACGAAATGCTCCGCACGCGGCGATCATCGCCGCATTGTCGGTACAGTAGCTGGGCGGTGGAAAGAACACCTCTATCCCGTGCGCTTCTCCGTCCGCATGCAACCGCACACGCAGGTGCTGATTCGCTGCCACCCCGCCCACCACGACGAGTTTTTTCAAGTGGTACCGGCGAGTCGCCTCAATCGACTTTTGGGCCAAGACATCGACCACGCTCGCCAGAAACGAGGCGGCAATGTGGCAGGGGACAGCCGATGGATGCCTCTTCAGGTAATAGAGCACGGATGTCTTCAGCCCGGCGAAGCTGAAGTCAAAACCAGGGGAGGAGAGGAGTGGACGAGGAAATTCAATCGCGGACGGATCGCCCTCACTTGCCAGCCTATCGATTGCCGCGCCTGCAGGGTAATCGATCCCCAGCATTTTACCTACCTTGTCCAGCGCTTCACCGGCAGCGTCGTCGATCGTCGTTCCCACAAGCTGATAATTCCCGTAGTCATTCACCTTAATGAGAGCGGTGTGCCCACCGGAGACGAGGAGGCCCATGAACGGAGGGGATTCATTGGGATGGGCCAACCGGTGCGCGAACAGGTGCCCTTCGAGGTGGTTCACCCCAATGAACGGAATACCGCGCCCGAACGCGATCCCCTTTCCGTAGGACAACCCAACGAGAAGCGGGCCGACAAGTCCCGGTCCATAGGTTGCAGCGACAAGCGATAAATCGGAGAACCCGAGCTTTACCTGTTCCAGCGCATCATGAACAAGATAGGGAAGCTTGCGCAGGTGGTCGCGCGACGCCACCTCAGGGACGACCCCTCCATACCGTGCGTGGATCCCCGCTTGTGAGTAGACGAGGTTCGCTTTCACCTCCATCTCACCCCGCAGAACGGCAACCGCAGTCTCGTCGCACGATGTCTCGATCCCCAGAGTATAGGGCGCTTCCATCATCTGTATTCGGGCTTCAGGGTAGCAATGTACGGGAGGTTGCGGTAGAGCTCTCCATAGTCTAATCCATACCCGACAATGAACTCGTCTTCCTCGAGGACGAACCCGGTGTAATCGATCTTAACCGGCACCTCCCGACGCACCCGTTTGTCAACCAGGGTGCAAACGCGAAGCGACGCAGGCTGACGTGCAGCAAACCCGCGCCGCAGGTAGTCGATCGTATGTCCGGTGTCAATAATGTCCTCAACGATCAATACATCTCGTCCGTAGACCGGGCGGTCAAGGTCCTTGATCAAGCGTACCGCGCCCGGCGATGTCCCGTTCCCGTAGGAGGAAACGCAGATGAAGTCATACTCCATATCCGTGGGGATCTGGCGAATCAGATCGGCCATGAACACCATTGCCCCCCGGAGCACGCATACGAGGACAGGCGGTCGCCTCTGCGGATCGTGTGCATATCCGCCGGCTGTGTAGTCATGGGATACCTTTCTCCCAAGGGCCGTCACCTGTCGCTTGATCTCCTCGGCGGAGAACAAGACTTTCTCTATCCGCTCTTCGATCGGTTGTACGTTCATATGTCACTGCCTCAAAGGGAACTTTATAAGTTTCCCCGATCAGGATAAAAAAGCAACCTCACGCTTGACCAACGAGGTACAGTTAGCCATACTTTTACTGCGAGGGGGTCAAGCAATGAAAGAATTGGTAGTACTAGTCGGTCTTCCAGGGTCAGGTAAAACGAGCTTCCGCAACCGCCATCCGGAATGGGCGGCCATCTCCAAGGATGAAATCCGCAGGACCGTGTTTCACCGCGATTTCGACCCCGAGTACACGGACGCAGTTGATCGGATCTTCGCTGCGATGCTCGTCGAAGCGGTCGATTCCCCGGCTCAGGTCGTGTGCGTAGATAACACAAACATCACCCGTGCTGAGCGGGAGCCACTTGTCGAAGTGGCGCGCCTCTCTGGCCGCCTCCCGATTGCTTACGTCATGCCCCTCCTCCCTATGGAAACCATGTACGCACGTAAGCTGAAACAACTTGAGGAGCTTACCCGTGAACATCCGGAGATCAGTGTGGGAGGTTTCCCCGCAGAGCGCTACGCGACAATGTACCACCAGTATGAGGAAGTAAACGAGGATGAAGGCTTCGCACGGGTATTTCACA
>CAZTJW010000095.1:0-2742 GCA_964613775.1 uncultured Thermotogae bacterium | reverse complement strand
TCTCTGCGGTGTGAGTTTTATCCTACACAAACATCAACCGCGCGCGTTCCGCTCCGTCTCCGGGACGCGGTCCGAGCTTGATTACACGCGTGTACCCACCAGAGCGATCCTTGTATCGCGGGCCGATATCGTCGAATAGTTTGCTCACCGCCTCCTTGTCCTGCAAATGCGAGAACGCAATCCGGCGCGCATGGGGATCGCCACGCCGAGCAAGGGTGATCACGCGTTCGGCGTAGCGCTGGGCCGCCTTGGCGCGGCCGAATGTGGTATCCACCTTGTCGTACAGGATCAACCCTTTAGCCAGGTTAGCAAGCACGCTCTCGCGGTGCGCCTTCACCATCCCGATCTTATCGATGTCCTTTCTGTGCCTCATCTTTGCAGCTCCCCCTCTCCCTTAAGTGAATAACCGAGCTCACGCAGCCTCTCCTCCACCTTGGTCAGGGTCTTCTCCCCAAACCCATGGATATCGAGGAGCTCCTCACGCGGCCGGGCAAGCAGGTCACCCAACGTAACAATCTCTGCCTCGCGCAGGAGGTTACACGCCCGCTGGTCAATATCAAGCTCAGCCAGAGGAATCGCCAGTGTCCCCTCTTCTTTCCTTCCTTCTCCACCTTCCACTGTTTCTTCCGCGGCCAACCCGAACGGGTGCTCGGCAAACCCAGAGAACAGGTCTAAGTGCCGTTTGATGATCAGCGCCGCTTCAGATAGCGCTTCCTCGGGGCGAATTCCACCGTTGGTCGTGAGTTCGAGGATCAACCGCTCGTATCCGGTTTTCCCCCCGACGCGTGTCTCTTCCACCTTAAAGTTCACCTGGCGCACCGGGGAGAAGTCGGCATCAATCGGGATCACCGACAGCGGTGCGTCTTCCAACCGATTCATCTCTGCCGGGCGGTAACCGTATCCCGTTTCCAATTCCATCTCCGCTTCCAGCCGCCCCTTCTCGTTCAGCGTGGCAACGTGCGATTCGGGATTGATGATCTCTACACCGGCGGGCAGGCTGATGTCCGCCGCCGTCACCTCACACGGGCCCCGCTTCTCCAGGGTGAGATACTTCAACTCGTCATCAGCCAGGCGGAATGCAATATCCTTCAGATTTAAGACGATCTCAAGAATATCCTCACGTACACCCTCAATCGTGTCGTATTCATGGTACTTTCCGGCGAAGTTGACACGCACGATCGCCGCCCCAGGAATCGATGACAGGAGAGTGCGCCGGAGGCTATTCCCCAGCGTTGTGCCGAACCCGCGCTCTAGCGGCTCAATCACAATACGCCCGTATGTATCGGTCATCTTCTCGGTCGTAATTCCCTGCGGAAAGACGAGCTCATCCATCGTCCCCTCCTAGCGAGAGTAGAACTCGACGATCAGGTTAGCGGCGATCTTATATCCGGTCTCTTCCAAATTGGGCGGAGCAATTACCTGCGCCTTCATCGCTTCACGGTTACGCTCCAGCCAGTCCGGGATCTCACGGTCCTTGTTCGCTTCCACAATCGCCTTGACCTTGTCGCGCCGACTCTCCTTTACCGTGATCGTATCCCCTTCGCGCACCAGGATGGACGGGATATTCACCGCCCGGTCATTTAACTGAAAGTGGCCGTGCACAATCATCTGCCGCGCTTGCGCGCGCGATGACGCGAACCCGACGCGGTACACAGTGTTGTCCAACCGTCGCTCCAAAAGCGTGAGCAGAGCTTCGCCGGTTACCCCTTTCTTGTGCTTTGCCTGTTCCACGTAGCTACGAAATTGGCGTTCGCTCAGGCCATAGATTCGCCGCGCCTTTTGCTTTTCCCGCAGGTGAAGTAGGTACTGACTGCGCCGCGGGCGGTGCTTCTTCGGACGCTCGCCCGGTGGGTTGGCACGCTTATTCAGTGGGCAGCTCTGCGTATAACAACGTTCCCCCTTAAGAAAGAGCTTCACTCCCTCCCGACGACATTGTTTGCACTTAGGTCCAGTCTCTCTCCCCATCATTGGCTCCTTAGATCTTTACTATGGGAGACCGGGGTGACGTTCTTCACCTCATCGACGCGGATGCCCGATCCCTTGATCGTCTGCACCACTGATTGCCGGCCTGAGCCCGTTCCTTTGATGCTAACAATCACTGAGCGGATTCCATAGCCCTTCAGCTCACGCACCAGCGCCTCCGCCGCGATTTGGGCAGCATAGGGAGTGCCCTTACGCGACCCCTTGTACCCAACTACTCCCGGGCTCTTCCAGGTAATCGGGTTTCCGTTGAGGTCCGTGACCGTGATGATCGTGTTGTTATACGTGGAGTGAATGTGTACCTGTGCACGTTCCAGTTTGATATTCTTTGCCATCCCTACCTCTTCTTTCCTGCCTTGGCCGGCCGCGGTCCCTTCCATGTGCGCGCGTTCGACCGTGTCCGCTGCCCGCGTACCGGGAGGCGCCGCTTATGGCGGACTCCACGGTAGGCGTTGATGTCCTTCAGCCGTTGGATGCTCGCGTAGACCCGGCGGCGCAAATCACCCTCCACCACGTACTTATCCACTTCCTGGCGTAGAGCGGTGATCTCCCTCTCCGTCAGGTCGCGCACGCGTACGTCCGGCGACACCCCCGCTGCCTCCAGAATCTTCGCCGCGAGGGATCGGCCGATACCAAATATGTAGGTAAGGCCAATCTCCACTCGCTTATCGTTGGGTAGGTTAACTCCGGCTATCCGTGCCATACATCCTCCCTAGCCCTGTCTCTGCTTGTGCTTCGGATTTCGGCAAATAACCATGAGGC
>CAZTJW010000094.1:0-2853 GCA_964613775.1 uncultured Thermotogae bacterium | reverse complement strand
AAGGAGGCAAAGACCCTGGAAAGCCCCCACTTGCTAGGGCCGATCCTCCTTTCCCCTCATTCACCACCCGGCTCAATCCGGCCCAAATTATAACATTGATCACCATACATTGAACAGTCCGTGTTTCTGCGAAAAAATCCCGTTGCGCACCTGCATGGTAAACACTCAGCACCTATAAATGGGTCATATGTCTGATAAATGATTACGCCGCCGCACCGATTCCCGCGAGTTTTCCGGTGGCAAACGCCCACAAAAAGTTCGTCCCGCCGATCGGGCCGAACGCATCAAGGATCTCCCCGCACAGATAAAGCCAGGCGTGCACCCGACTCTGCATGGTGCGTGGATCGACCTCGGCAAGGTCCACCCCGCCTCCTGTCACCTCGGCGTGGGAGAATCCCTCCGCCCCGATCCAGGAAAGTTGATAAGCGGAAAGTGCTGTCACAAGGCGCTTCCGTTCCTCGCGGCGCAGCTCGGAGAGCTTCCGCTCCCCTGGGATCACGAGTTCGCTTAACAGAAGATCGACGAGCCGAAGCGGAAGCACCTCGCGCAATCTCCCCCGAACGGTTTTCCCGCTCGGGGAGAGGACGTCCTCCCACTCATCCCGCCCTATTCCCTTCCACGCGACGGCAATCGGCGGATGGTTCCCCTTCATCCGCGCGCGAGCGGCGATGTGCCCCATGTTCAGCACAACCGGACCGCTGTAGCCACGGTGAGTGAACAGGAAATCGCCTTCCCTTTCCCGGCGCGTCCTTCCGGTTCCGACAGTGAGCCTGACCTGAATGGCGAGCCCGGCGAGCGCGTGATGTGCCGCTGTTCCGCCGCGCAGCGCCACGAGGGCTGGATACGGGGCGATAATGTGATGACCAAGATGGCGTGCGAGCTCAAGCCCGGTCCCGTCGCTTCCGGTGCGAGGATAGGAGAGCCCGCCTGTAGCAAGGACAACTCGGGAAGCAAGTATCTTTTCGCCGTCTTTTAGGATCACCCGACCTTTTTTGATCGAAGCGACCTCCGCCTTGGTGCGAAGGCTTACTCCGTAGTGGCGGACCGCAGCGATGAACCGCCGATGCGCCTCTTTGCCTCCGCCATGGGGATAGACCTTCTCTCCCTCCTGGAACAGCTGCAGGCCGATCGGCCCGGTGAGGAAGGCACGTACTTCATCGAGCGGGAAGGAAAGGATGACCTTGCGCACGATGTACGGCGAGGAGTCGGTGGTGTAGGAGAAGGGATCGACGGTGTGTGGAAGGATGTTACACCTCCCACCTCCGGAGATCAGGATCTTTTGGCCGGGAGGGTCATTGCGATCGAGGAGGATCACCCGCGCTCCGGCGCGCGCGGCAAAGTAAGAAGCGGTCATCCCCGCTGGCCCGGCCCCAACAACAGCAACATCGTACCTTCGCGGAATCATGGAATAAGTTTATCCAATAGGCTCTTCCCCTGCGAGTTATGCTCGTCTCTCCACTGCAAGGTGGATAGTATCAACCATCAGTAACGATTTTGATTTTTGTCCGACTAAATTTGTACAATTGTTTGTGCAGCAGAGGGATTTCACTTTTTAGAACTTCTTTGCTGACAGGAGGAGAGGGCGTATGAAGATCACCTTAACGGCGATCAAAGCTGATGTGGGTAGTATCGGAGGGCACTTAAAACCGAGTGCGGAGCTTCTAACCAGGGTAAAAGAATTTATAGCGACGGGGGGCAAGGGACTGGTCCATGACCACTTTATCGGCTATACCGGGGATGATATTGCCATTCTGCTCACCCACGAGCAAGGCTCAAAGTCCGAGAAGATCCACCGCTTGGTGTGGGAGGCATTTCGTGCCGGCACGGAAGTCGCCAAGAAACAAGGGCTGTACGGAGCAGGTCAAGACTTACTTAAGGATGCGTTCTCCGGAAATATTCGTGGCTTAGGCCCGGCGGTTGCGGAAATGACGTTTGAGGAACGAACGAACGAGCCGTTTCTGTTGTTCACTGCGGATAAGACTGAGCCAGGTGCCTATAACCTCCCATTATATCTGGCCTTTGTCGATCCGATGTACAACTCCGGTCTGATCCTTTCTCCAACGGTGGGGAAAGGGTTTACCTTTACAGTGATGGATGTGGCGCACGCAACAGAAGATCGGGTGATTGAACTATCCACACCCGAGGAAGCCTACGATCTGGCGGCGTTGCTGCGCGATAACGGGCGGTTTGTCGTGGAATCGATCCGCTCCCGTGCCAACGGCGAGCAGACCGTGTCCTGCAGCACTACCAGGCTGCGCAATATCGCGGGGAAATATGTAGGCAAAGACGATCCGATCATGCTCGTGCGCACGCAGAAAAACTTCCCCGCCACCGGAGAGATCCTCGCTCCCTATGGGATCGGACACCTTGTCGCCGGGTTCATGCGGGGAAGTCATACCGGTCCGTTGATGCCGGTGAAAGCGAGGACAGGCGTCTCGTTCTTCGACGGGCCGCCGATCGTCTCCTGCCTCGCGTTCTGCGTACACGAAGGTCGACTCACCGAACCGGTGGACGTGTTCGATCACCCGTACTGGGATTGGGTCCGCGCCCGAGTCGCGCAAAAGGCGCATGACATCCGTGAGCAGGGCTTCTCCGGTCCAGCGATGCTTCCCTACGCCGACCTGGAATACGGTGGAATTACGGAGAGGCTGGGAAATCTCGAGAAACGGTTTCACATCCGCAATTAAAAAGGCAAAAGTCGGTTATCCCAGAGGTGATCTCGAGCTGGACCAGTTGGTAGTCGATCACCAAGAAGCGGTAAATACCAGGGGGCGGTTATTCTTTTCGTCGCAGACAAGCTGCGACGCTCGTATACTGGTAGTGAGGGAATACAAGACAGGACGGTCGGTGGCC
>CAZTJW010000093.1:0-2862 GCA_964613775.1 uncultured Thermotogae bacterium | reverse complement strand
CTCGAGGTATACGAGACGACCGGCCGGCCGATCAGCGCGCTTCAGAAAGAGGCGGAACCTCTCCCTTACAGTTTCGTGGTGTTTGGGCTGCGGATGGAGAGAGAAGCCCACCGAGCGGCGATCGCCGCCCGCGTCGATCGGATGCTTGAGCACGGGCTGATCGAGGAAGTGCAGGAGCTTCGGGTACGAGAGCTACGCCCGATTCATCAAGCCTACCGCACGATCGGGGTGCGCGAGACGTTCGAGTACCTTGACGGTAAAATATCCTCTTCCGAGCTCAGGGAACGGATTATCCGGAACACGTGGGCCCTCGTCCGCCGCCAGATCGCGTGGTTTCGTAGAGAGGATGAGGTAAAATGGATCGATGTCACTAATCAATCGCCCGCTGAAACGGCGAAAGCGATTGCCGTGGAGATGAGGAAAGATGATGAAAGTAGTCAGTGGAGCGCAGATAAAGCAGCTTGACCGGGCGGCGGTAGCAGCGGGGATCCCGGCGGGAGCGCTGATGGAGAACGCTGGCGGGGGGGTCGCTCGCGCGGTTGCACGCAACGCGCCGGGGAAGCGCGTCGTCACGGTGTGTGGCAAAGGAGGAAACGGCGGGGACGCCCTGGTCGCCACGCGCCTCCTTGCGGAGATGGGATTTGTGGTCCGGGCGTTCACCCTCTCCCCAATCGACGAGCTTAAAGAGACGACACGGGAGAAGGCGAAGCTCCTCGAAGAATCCTGCCCCGGGGTACTTCATCCGCTCGGGGAGACACTTGATGCCCTTGAACGTGCGCTCAGGGAAGCTGACTGTGTGATCGATGGTATCCTTGGGATCGGGGTCGACCGCCCGCTCTCTGGGAGATACCTCGAAGTTGTTCAGGCGATCAACCGCGCAGATGCCATGCGGGTGGCAGTTGACCTTCCTACCGGCCTTCCCGCCGATTCCGGAAGGATCATCGGTGAGGCGGTACACGCCGATCTCACCGTGTGCATGGCGGCGTACAAGCCGGTTCATCTCCTCTATCCAGCGCGAAGCCTCTGTGGAGGGGTCGAGGTCGTTCCGGTCGGCTATCCCACCGAGTTGTGGAAGGAGATCACCCCGGTGGCGCACGTGACCGACAAAGGCTGGGTACGCGCCCATCTTCCGGGCCGCCCACCGGCCGGACACAAGGGGACATTCGGGAAAGTGCTTATCATCGCTGGATCGCGTGGGATGAGTGGAGCGGCTATTTTTGCGGCGCAAGGGGCGCTGCGTGCCGGCGCCGGGCTGGTCACCGTGGCCTGCCCCGACTCCATCCTGCCGATCGTCGCGACTGCCGTGCCGGAGGCGGTCACGATCCCGCTTCCGGATAGGGGTGGACATCTCGGCTCGGACGCGCTTTCTCCACTGAGTGAAGCCGTCTCCCGCGCCGATGTGGTAGCAGTTGGTCCCGGCCTGGGGCGCGCCGCAGAAACAGGTGAGCTCGTGCGCACGCTCCTCACAAAGGTCACCTCGCCGGTCGTGATCGACGCCGACGGGTTATTCGCCGTTTCCGGGCACTTGGATGTTCTCCGCGCGGCCGCTGGGCACGCCGTGCTCACCCCGCATCCCGGGGAGATGGCCCGATTGGTCGACCGGAAAGCGGGCGAGATTGATGCCGACCGGATTGAGACAGCACGCGCGTTCGCTCGGGAGTACGGGGTTGTTCTCCTGCTTAAAGGTCGGCCGACGGCGATTGGTACCCAGGATGGCAGGGTTTATCTGAATCCGACCGGAAACACTGGCCTTGCGACCGGGGGAAGCGGGGATGTCCTCACCGGGATCATCGCCGGACTCCTCGCCGGCGGAGCAAATCCCACGGAGGCGGCGATCATCGGGGCCTATCTTCACGGCTACAGCGCCGACTATCTCGCACGCGACCGCGCCGAACGCTCGATCATCCCCCGCGATCTCATTCAAGCGCTGCCGTACGCGATCACTGAGGTAGAAGGGTGTTAGGACGTAGCGTCGCAACCTGGGTGCGACGAAAGAACAACGTCGGGGGCAAGTCTCGACGCTACAAACGTTAGCACAGGGATGAATATGCTAGACCAGGTAAAACTAGAGCTCATCGACACCCATGCTCACCTTGACTCCTCCGAGTACAACCCCGATCGCGCCGCGGTGATCGCGCGCGCCCACGCGGAGAAGATTGGGATAGTCACCGTTGGGGTTGACCTTCCTTCGAGCCGGGCAGCCGTGCAGTTAGCTGGTCACCATCGCGCGATCTGGGCTGGGATCGGAGTGCACCCACACGCGGCAAAAACGTTTGATGAAGAAGTTGAGCGCGGACTGCGCGAGCTGGCGCGGACTGAAAAAGTCGTCGCCATCGGTGAGATCGGGCTTGATTACTACCGCGATCTCTCGCCCCGGCCAGTGCAACGGGAGGTGTTCGTCGCGCAGATCGAACTCGCGAACGAACTCGGGCTTCCGGTGATCATCCACAATCGCGAGTCGACAACGGATATGCTCACGATCCTGCACGCCCATCGCCCCAAACGCGGTGTGATCCACTCCTTCCTCGGTGACATCGCCCGTGCAGAAAAGTTTCTCTCCCTTGGGTTCTATCTCGGGATCGGCGGGCCACTGACGTTCGCCAAAAACGAGGTCCTGCGGCATGCGGTCGCCGCCATTCCGCTTGACCGAATCGTGGTGGAAACCGATTCGCCCTATCTTACCCCGGTTCCACATCGCGGGAAGCGTAACGAACCGGCCTATGTCCGTTACGTTGTCGAGGAGATCTCCCGTCTTAAGGAAATCCCAGCCACGGAAGTGGCTGCTGTCACAACGGAAAACGCGCGGCAGTTGTTTGCCAAGTAAAGGCATAAAAACTGGGACCGCTGTTCAGAAAAGGAAAT
>CAZTJW010000092.1:0-2869 GCA_964613775.1 uncultured Thermotogae bacterium | reverse complement strand
GTGAGCCTGATGCGGGCTGCGTTCTTATTCGCGTTTCTTGGGCTGGGAAGTGTCCTCGCTGACCTCGGGTTGATCCTGCGGCGGTGGGTGAACCCGTTCCAATCATTGGCCGCTGCCGGGGTGGTGATCCTCGCCTCGCGCCCCAGTGCATTGTTCGACGTCGGATTTCAGTTGAGCTTCGGAGCGACCGCGGCGATCCTCGTCATGTACGATCCCGGGTTTCACGTTAGGAAATGGGTCGACCACGTGCCGGTTCCCTTTCCAATCCTCGCCCGCCCGATTAGATATGCGCTTTTCCTCCTCGCTACCTCCGCGGCTGCGCAGGCGGGGACAGCGCCGTTTCTCGCCTACCAGTTTGGGATGATCTATCCGCTTTCGCTTTTTGGAAATCTGATCGCGATCCCGCTTGCCACGATCGCCCTGTGGAGTGGGCTAACTGCCCTGCTCTTCTCCGCAACCCCGCTCATCATCCCGCTTGGATGGGTATTCTACCTCATGCTCCACGCGCTGATCTGGGTTGTCACCTGGCTGAGCGAACTCCCGCTTGCCAGCCTGGAGGTTCCAGCGTGGGTAGGGGTATGGATCGGTGGGATGGTAGTCTACATCCTGCTTGCAGCCATCTATCTTCGCGATTGTTCGTCATGCACTTCGTATTCGACGTCGATCGCATCCTTATCCGTGCCCGGACGTTCCCTCCGCCGCGGCGGGATTAAGTAACGCACGATGAGAATCAGTCCGATGGCGTCGCTCACCAGCCCGGGGATGATGAGCAACACTCCAGCGAGGAGGAGCCGCAGTTCGCGCTGATGGATCAGTGCCTTAACCGGAAAGCGCCCGGCAAACAGGTTAACCACCATCCCGGGAAGGGCCTTTCCCATGCTAATGCGCAAAAGCACCACTCCGAGCACACCGGTGAGTAGGATTTCCCCGAAGATCGGCCCCCCGCCGATTAGCTGTCCTACCTTGACCAGACCAATGAATTCGAGACCGGCAAATAAAAGGATAAGGATCGGCACACTCATCACCGTATCCATAGTAATGAAATAATCATCCCGCCGCAACGGACAAACTGACTTGCACGATGCGACAAAAACTCATAGTCTAATCCCCGATGGATGCACAGGCCAAGTATTATCTTATTGGGCTTAACCTGATCCCGGAGATCACCCCGCGGCGGATGGGGATCATGCTTTCCCGATTTTCCTCTCCACAAGCGGTCTGGGAGGCTCCGGTCGAGGAAATCGCTTCACTTCCCGGGTTTACGAACGTCGCGGAAAAGATCATAAAAAAGCGAGATAGGGGAGCAATCGAGCGGGAGCTAGAGCTCACAACAAAGCTGGGAGCGCGGATCGTCACCATGCTTGATCCGGACTACCCGCCGCTTTTGCGTGAGATCGACGATCCGCCTGCGGTCCTGTACATGAAAGGCAAAGGGGAAATTGACGCCTCAAGGACGCTTGCAATCGTGGGGACGCGCCGCGCGAGTGGTTACGGAAGGGCTGTGGCGCATAAGCTCGCCTCTGAGCTCGCCCGGCTCGGGCTCATCGTCGTAAGTGGGCTTGCCCTGGGGATCGACGCCGTCGCTCACCGCGGAGCGCTCGACGGAGGCGGAACCACTGTAGCGGTCCTCGGATCAGGGCTCGGGCATCTATATCCTCCAGAAAATAGGAAACTCGCCCAGAAAATCGTAGCAGAGAACGGCCTTATCCTAAGTGAATTTCCCATTGCGACCTCCCCAGCCAAGTGGACCTTTCCCCAGCGGAACCGGATTATCTCCGGCCTCTCCCGCGGGGTGATCGTGGTCGAAGCCCCGGAAAGGAGCGGCGCTCTGATCACTGCCCGGTTGGCCTTGGAGCAAGGCCGCGAGGTCTTCGCCATCCCTGGACCGATCACGAGCATCTCGAGCCGCGGAACGAACCGCCTGATTCAGGACGGAGCGCGGCTTGTTACACAAGTCGTGGACGTGCTCTCTGAATTTCCCGACCTGGCAACCCTTGTCCAACCGGCGCCGGCTGAAACCGAAAACCGGATCGGCTCCCTCACCCCGACGCAGCGGCGCGTGTATGACATGATCGGCCTTGAACCGACCCATATTGACGATATCATTGCCCAGGGGAATATTTCCCCCACCGAGGCGGCGCACACTCTCCTTATCTTACAGATGGAGAACCTGGTTCAGGAGGTGGAGGGGCGTCGTTATATCAGAAGGCCGTAGGAGGTAAGATGTCCATTCAACGCACTTTGGTTTTATGTAAGCCGGATGCCGTACAACGGGGATTGGTCGGGCGGATCATCTCCCGGTTCGAGGATAAGGGCCTCAAGATTGTGGGGATGAAGATGCTCATGGTGGATAAGGACCTTGCCCACCGCCACTATCAAGAACACATAAATAAGCCGTTTTTTTCGGAGCTCGTCTCGTTCATCACTTCTTCCCCGATCATCGCGATGGCGATCGAGGGGGAGAACGCTGTCGAGGTCGTGCGCGGGTTGATTGGGGTCACCAACCCACAGAACGCAGCACCGGGAACGATCCGCGGCAACTTTGGCATGAACCTCACCAAGAACCTCGTGCACGGCTCGGATTCCCTCGCGTCGGCCAACCGCGAGCTTTCCCTGTTCTTCACGGAGGATGAGCTATACGACTACTCGCTTACCATGAGCACCTGGATGTGATAGATGATGGAACTTCCGAAGCGTTACCAGCCCGCCGAGGTGGAGGGGGAGATCTACCGGTTATGGGAAGAGGGTGGATACTTCCATGCCACGGTCGATCCTGACAAAAAGCCGTTTTCCATGGCGATCCCACCGCCGAACATCACCGGCAAGCTCCACATGGGACACGCGCTCCAATATACCCTTCATGACATCC
>CAZTJW010000091.1:0-2875 GCA_964613775.1 uncultured Thermotogae bacterium | reverse complement strand
AGACGATCGACTCCAAGACCATGTCCCTCCAGTATCTCGACGCGTTGAAAGCACTCGGCCAAGGCGCGGCGACGAAGTTCATCTTCCCGCTTGAGTTCTCCCAGTTCATCGAGCCATTGAAAAAGATGACCCATGATGCATTCGGTAACAAGGATGAACCTTAGCTTGCCACCAGCTTGACGATGTAGGTGAGCCCGATGGATAGACCACAGGCGATCGTCGGCGTCCCTAGCCAGCCGAATAGGACGTTGACCAAGGCGTGAGAGTTGATCGTCTTCACACCCTTTACCAGGCCAATCCCGACCACTGCCCCAACCACTGCTTGCGACGCCGACACCGGCACGCCAAGCAGGGCGTAGATGTTGAGGGTGATTGCCTCCCCGAGCACCACGAACAGGGCGGCAATGGGATCGAGGGCCACGAGGCGGCTACCCACGGTGCGAATCACGTTGCGGCTAAACGTGATGATCCCGATGGAGATCGCCACTGACCCGACGAGCGCGGCGACGAGCGGGGAGAGGAGCCCAGATTTCACGTACACCCCGGTCACGTTGGCCACGTTGTTCGCCCCGTAGGAATAGGCACCGTAGCACGTTACAATAAACAGGCCGATCCGGATCAGTCGACTGCGGGTGACGAATCGCCCGATGAACCCGCCGGGATAGAGGGTGATGAGCTTGTACGGGATGTAAGCAGCGACAAGCCCGCCGAGCGGGGTAAGGATCCACGACAGGAAGATCATAACGAGCGGTTGCACGTTTACGCCACCGGCGAGGATCCCGGCGCCGATGATCGCGCCCACGACCGCTTGCGTCCCGGATACAGGCAGGCCGAGCACGGTCATCAGGGTTACCGTAATTCCCGCGGCGAGCATCACGATAAAACTGGATAAGATGGTTTGGGTACTGATCGCTCCATACGTTACGAACCCGCGGCTCCCCACCATCACCGCGCCGAGGATGACGAACATCGAGGCAAATGTAGCCGCGACCCAGAACCGCAGCGCGCGACTCTCCACTGCCGGGCCGATTAGGTTAGCGGCGTCGTTCGACCCCATTGCCCAGCCCATAAACGCTCCCCCGATCAGCGTCCACATCTCTCCCTCTTTTTACTGTTCAGTTGTAGCTATAGTCTATAGTCGAAATCGCTCTCCGTTTCAAGGGGTGGGTATAATCGGCGTGGGTGAAATATGGGAACGTATCTAGTACGGCGGTTCATCGGCCTTGTGATCACGTTATTTATGATCTCGCTCGCCGTCTTTCTCGTGCTTGAGGTGATCCCCGGCGACCCGGCGCAGGTCATTGTGGGGCTGGGTGCTGACCCCGCAACGTATCAAGCGGTGCGGGCCAAGCTCGGGCTCGATCAACCGGTGCTCGACCGCTACGGCGCGTGGTTGATACACGCCGTCCATGGGAACCTCGGCACGTCACTGCAACAGGACATCTCCATCTCCCGGCTCATCGCGGCCCGGATGACGGTCACCCTGCCGCTAAGCGGGTTCGCGTTCCTTCTCGCTGTCGGGGGAGCACTTCTCCTCGGCACGTTCACCGCCGCCCACCACAATCGGCCCGGTGACTACATCGGGCGTCTGATCCTCCAACTGGGCATGATCATGCCGGAATTTTGGGTGGGAATTCTGCTTATCCTCTTCTTTTCCGTACGACTGCACATCGCGCCGGCAGGCGGCTTCCCCGGATGGGGTACAGGGGAAAGGGCAGTTCTCTCCCTCATCCTCCCCGCTGTCGCCCTCGCTCTCCCCCGCGCCGCCATCCTCGGTCGGATGGTGCGGGGAGCGGTCCTCGACGTGCTCGCGGAGGACTACGTCCAAGTAGCGCGCGGAAAGGGGCTCACCGAACGATCCGTCCTCTACCGACACGCTCTGCGTAATGCCCTTCTGCCGATCGTCACCCTGTCCGGGATCATCGCTGCTCAGCTCATCGCGGGGAGTATCCTCATTGAAAATGTCTTCTCCTTACCCGGGGTAGGACGGCTCGCGTTTCAGGCAATCGGCGCACGCGACCTCCCGCTCGTGCAGGGAACGGTCGTCGTCATCGCGGCGTTGATCGCGATCTTGAACTTTGCGGTCGACCTCACCTATGGCCTACTCGATCCGCGGATCAGGTACCAATGAGGGCAAGGGCTAATCTTAACCTGGTCTTCGGCGGGGGGATCATCGGGCTGTTTCTGCTCGCTGCCTTGGTAAGCCTTGTCTATACCCCGTACCCACCAAACCGCCAGGATATCGGCATCCGCCTCGCCCCAGCCACGCTCGCCCACCCATTGGGAACGGATTACCTCGGGCGCGATACCCTAAGCCGGATCTTGGCTGGAACGCGCTATACCCTCACCGTCGCCGTGTTCGCGGTGCTCATCGGAGCGACAGTGGGAACCGGGTTAGGGATGTTCGCCGGTTGGTTTTCCGGAATCCTCGATGAGATCGTGATGCGCACGGTCGACTTCATCATGGGGTTCCCCATTCTCCTGTTCGCTATCCTGATTGCCGCCGTGTTCGGCCCGGGAATGCGCAACAGCCTGATTGCGATCGGGCTGGCGAACGTGCCGGTGTTCGCCCGCCTGGTGCGGGGGAACCTTCTCACCCTCAAGGAGCGGGAGTTCGTGGTGTCAGCGCGGGCGTGCGGCGCCGGAAGCGCGCGCATCCTCTTCGTCCACCTTCTTCCCAACCTTTCATCCCCGCTCCTGATCCAGGCAACGCTCAGTCTGGGGACGGCGATCCTCGCCGACGCGGGATTGAGTTACCTCGGGCTGGGAATCCAGCCACCGGCCCCGTCGTGGGGGAGGATGGTGTACGAAGCGCGCTCGTTTCTCGCACTCGACCCGTGGCTTGCCGTCTATCCTGGGTTGGCGATCGCGTTTA
>CAZTJW010000090.1:0-2922 GCA_964613775.1 uncultured Thermotogae bacterium | reverse complement strand
GGATTCGAACCGGCGACCTCAGCGTCCCGAACGCTGCGCGCTGACCAAGCTGCGCTACTCTCCGCACCCCGTTCTACTCTCCCAGTGTGACAAACCGCGTCATTCCATCGCGCAGGATGGTGAACATCGGATTGGCGTTATCGGGCATCTTGGAGACGATCGCGTTCCAATCGTCTACGGAGCTTATCGGACGCATGTCAATCTCCAAGATCACGTCATCCGGCTCCAACCCGGCCCAATCGGCACGGCTACCGGGATCAACCTTAATTATGACAACTCCCTGGGTTGATTGCAATCCCAGGCGCTGGGCAATGGCCTCTGTGATCGGCCCAACGGTGATGCCGAACTTCTTCACCGCAGTGGTGGAAGACGGCGTGGGGCCGCTCTTACCGTAGATCTTCTCTTCACTCGGGCGCTCACCCAGGGTTACCTCAACGTGGATTTGCTTCTTGCTACGGATGATCGTGAGGTCGACCGCCTTTCCGGCTGGCTTACTGGTGATGATCTCCTCGAGGTCGGCCGCTGACTTGACGGGCTGATCGTCCACCGCGGTGATGATGTCACCCGATTTGAGCCCGGCCTTCTGCGCCGGGGAATCGGCGAGCACGTCGGCGACGAGCGCACCGTGGGTCGACTTTACCCCAAACTTGTTCGCCATCACCGGGGTCAAGTCTTGAATCGACACACCGAGCCAACCACGCACCACCTTGCCCGTTTTAACCAGTTGGCCGAGGACTGCCTTAACCGGGTTGATCGCGATGGCAAAGTTGATCCCCTCGATCGCAATCCCCTGTGCCTCACGCGCGATCACTGTGTTGATCCCCACTACCTTCCCGGCGGCGGTTACAAGCGGACCGCCGGAGTTGCCCGGGTTGATCGCGGCGTCGGTCTGGATCAGATTTTCATAGTAACCGACCCCACCCGGTTTGAGGATCCGGCGATGCAGTGCACTGACGATTCCCAGTGTGACGGTGTTCGACAGTCCAAGCGGGTTTCCGATCGTGATCACCCAGTCGCCGAGCTCTAGCTTTGATGAGTCACCGAGTTCGGCGGTAGCAAGGCTGGATGTATCGCCCTTCAGGCGCAGGACCGCGACGTCGAGCTTCTTATCCTTTCCCACCACGGAAGCGTCCCACACATGGCCGGAGATGCTTGTCACCTTGATCGTCGTCGCCTGATCGATCACGTGCTCATTCGTCAAAATGAGCTTCTCACCATTGTAATTGATCGCTATGCCGGATCCGAGCGCCCGCTCCTCCTGCTTCTGTGGGGTGTTCGGCTCCCCGAAGAAGTAGCGGAAGAACGGATCGTTGAAGAACGGATTGTTCACCGCGACCGTGGCAGTTACGTTTACCTGGACTACGGCCGGTCCCACTTTGGCGATCGCGTTTTTGATCGCTGCTTGACCCGAGGCGGCAATCGCCTGATTGACCGATGTCTGTTGCGCGAGCGCGGGGACGATCCCCAGTACAACGACGAGCAACGTCAATAACCAGGCCGTCAAAATTTTTCTTTTCATGGTACATCCCTCCTAATAAGGATTTTACTATGTAAGATCATTATCATTATAGGAGGAGGTTATGGAGAATCAATGAAGAAACTGAAAAGCGAAGATGAATTTCGCTCCGTGCGGCCGCGCGCGGTTGCGCTTCTATCCGGCGGGCTCGATAGCACGCTCGCCGCGGCGATTGTCGGGCGCGCTGGGATCGACGTAATCGGCATTTTCGTGAAGAATTTGTTCGAAACCGATCGCCACCGGGAAGAGCACCTGCGCCGCGCCGTTGACCAGCTCGGGATCCCGCTGCGGGTGGTCGATAGATCCGATGAGCACCTAACGATCGTGCGCCATCCCCGCCACGGGTACGGGTCAGGGATGAACCCGTGCATCGACTGCCACATCTTCATGCTGCGGATAGCAAAGGAAGCGATGGAGGATGAAAAAGCGCAGTTCGTCGTCACCGGCGAGGTCCTCGGCCAGCGCCCGATGTCACAGCATCGCCATGCCCTTCTCCTCGTCGCCGAAGAAAGTGGGCTCAACGATCGGCTATTGCGCCCGCTGTCGGCGAACCTCCTTCCGGACACGCTTCCGGTCAAGAAAGGCTGGATCAAAAAAGATGATCTATACGCGATCTCCGGCCGTGGCCGTGCACCGCAGCGCGCCCTCGCCCGTGAGTTTGCGATTACCGACTACCCCCAGCCAGCCGGAGGATGCCTGCTTACCGAACGGGTGTACGCAGTACGGGTGCGCGATGCGTTCGCACACATCGGCCCGGATAAAGTCGATCGGGATGGGTTCCGCATCCTGCGCTACGGCCGCCAGTTTCGGATCGCGGAGAACGTCAAGGTGATCATCGGGAGAAATGAAGAGGAAAACGAAATTTTGGCCCAATTCCGCGCCGGAAGGATCGCGATCGAACCGATCACCGCGATGGGGCCGCTCACTCTGGTGGAAGGGAACCCAAACCAGGACGAGCTCCGCCTTGCCGTGGCGCTCGCCGGGCGGTACTGCGATCACCTCGACGATTCCCCGATCGCGTTTACCGTGACGAAGCATAACAAGACGGAAAAATTCTTGGTCCCTCCGCTACCGGGCGCCGATCCCCGCATCGATTCCTGGCGCATCTAGCATCTCGGGGTCAGGTCTTTATTTTTGGTGTTATCCCCTCTTCTGTAGCGTCGGGTTTTATGCCCGACGTTATTCTTTCTTTCGTAGCGTCGCAATCTTTGGGGTCAGGTCTTGCAATGACACACGTGTAATAAAATGAGAGCAACTTAACTGTTGGATTGCAAGACCTGACCCCGGGATACACGCGGTCGATCTATGGTTTCGT
This sequence comes from uncultured Thermotogae bacterium, assembly GCA_964613775.1. Taxonomy (GTDB): domain Bacteria; phylum Bipolaricaulota; class Bipolaricaulia; order UBA7950; family UBA9294; genus S016-54. The sequence continues at coordinate 91 of CAZTJW010000090.1, read as the reverse complement.
CGCAGATAAACTGCGACGCTACGAAGGCCGTTATTCTTTCGTCGCACACAGGGCTTGCCCCGTTTACCCTGTGAAATAGCTATCATCTTGT
>CAZTJW010000089.1:0-2922 GCA_964613775.1 uncultured Thermotogae bacterium | reverse complement strand
AGCACATAGATCAGGATGTTCATAGCCCTCCCTCCAGGTAGCGCGCCACGTACAGCGTGCCAACAAACGACAACAACGCGTAGATGATCGCCACGTCGACGAAGATCACCTCATTGTAGGCAGCCGCGAGGACGACCATTCCCGAGACGACCAACGTGTTTATCGTGTCCAGGGCAACAACGCGATCCCCGGCCGTTGGTCCGAGCCCGAGGCGTACCATGCTGAAGATCGTAAACAGAAGAAAGCACGCGGCGACGATGAAGAATGTGATTGGATCAACGATCATTCGGCGATCCTCCTTACCCACGCCGGGAACGATCCGCACACCTCTTCTGGCGATGGCTCCGGGTTCTTCACATTGATCCAATGCACGTATAGATCGCCATTTTTCTCATCCACGTCCACGGACAGTGTCCCCGGGGTGAGGGTGATCGAGTTGGCGAGCAGGGTAATCCCCAGGTCGGTCTTTAAATTTGGTGAGATCTTGACGATTCCCGGGCGGATCCTTCCGGTGATCATCCGATACGCCACATCGATATTTGCCTTCGCCATCGCGATGAAGAACGGTCCAAAGAAGTAACCCAAAAATAGGATGAACCGCAGCGGGTTGAGTACGCGAAAGCTACTCTTGCCACCCGTCCGCTCCTTGGCGAACGAGACGCGGAACGCGATCGCACCGGCAATCAGAGATAAAACTGCGCCGGCGATCAGCTCCCCGGTGCTCCACAACCCGACCGGCCCGGTGAACATGGTCAAAATAAGATAGAGGACGTAGGCAACAAACGATGTTGCTAAGAATGCAGGCATCCAATCCCTCCAGTTAATGAGTTATCCTGTTTGCTGCTACTCCCTCTGACTCGCCGTATGGTACAGTAGGGGACTAGGGATTGTCAAGTAAATCCGAGGATAAGATTCGGGCATATTTAGCAAGGGAACGGTTAAACCTTTCTTCCAACGAGTATCTCAATTGTCCCCTGGAACAAGTGATGCCGCTCTTTCGGAGGCGGAATGTACGGTTCCACGGCCCTGATTCCACCGGCCTTCACAAACTCACGAAAGTTGCGGAAGTGCTCCTTGCCCGCCATCCATTCGATCAGGTTGATAAACCCCCATGTGAAGTTCCACCGCGGTGGTGGTGAGTATTCAGCGAGGATCACGGCTCCGCCCGGGCGCACCACCCGGACTGCCTCTCTGATCATTCCTTCCCGTTCGGGTGCGGGATGCTCATGCAGACACAAGCTGAGGATCGCTCCAGTGAACCTACCCGCCGGAAACGGGAGCTCGAGGGCAGAGCCAACGATGTAGCGGATATCCGGCGGACCGATGCGCGTCGCGGCAGCGATCATCTCCGGGGAGAGGTCAACCCCGGTGGTGATGACCCCGGCGCGATGAAGGCTACGGCACTGCCCCCCGGTGGCACAGGCGATATCGATAGCATCCGTTATCCCGTTTGCCCCACATATTGCAGTGATCTTGTCACGCAGGGCACGCAGAAGTGGATCGATCACGCGGGAGTAGGCCCACGCGCTTGTGCTTCCATAGGCGGAAAAGTCTCTCACTTGACCACGATCGTATCCGTAAGTGAATCAGTATTCCCGTCGTTATCGGTCACAGTCAACGTAACATCGTATTTCCCGGGTGTGGGGAAGGTGTGCGTCACCTTGACCCCGGTGGCGTCTGGCTTACCGTCTCCGTTGAAATCCCATGCATAGGAGACAACCTTCCCATCAAAGTCGAACGAGTCGGACGCGTCGAACACTACCTTTCCGCCCGCCTGCGGATGCACGGGGGAATAGCTGAACGCGGCGGTCGGCGGCTGGAACGTGATCACCACCTGCTTCGGCTTGATGTATCCCCCGATCAGGACGTGTGGCGATGTCTGGGGAGTGATCGTAAGCGTCACTTCCTTGGGAGTAGTGAATGTAAACCGTGGAGGCAACGTCGCCGCATCGACCGAGAGCGCGTATCTACCCGGGACAAGGCCGGTGAACTCGAATCTTCCCGCGGTGTCGGTGTAATCATCGGTGGTCCCTGGCTTTCCGGTAAGGACGATCCGCACCTGAGCGAACCCGCCCTCACCCGGATCGAATACCCCGTTTTTGTCCGCATCGTTGAATAGGACACCGTCCACATGGGCGACTGGAGTGAGCGGGATATCGACCCACACCGTATTCCCTGACCTTACATCAACCTTCACTGCATTCGTCGCATGCCGTGCGTCGGTCGGGAGATGGCTGAGCTTGAGGGTATACGTCCCCGGGGCACACGGCGGGAACCGGAACTCGCCGCTTGCATCAGTGGATACCTCGGTGAGACGGGTGGCCACGACCGCTCCTGATACTGGCCGATCTCCTGTGTTGTACCGCCCGTTGCCGTCGACGTCGATGAACACACGCCCCGTGATCCGTCCCTTGGTGACGAGAAACGGCACCGGCAAATCGAACATCCACGTAAACGTCGCACCCCACTTAAACGTAACCGGGCTGGCATCCCTCCTGTTCCACCCGATCGTCCCTGAAGGGCTAAAGGTTAAGGAATCGAGAAGCTGAACCTTACCGGTGAGCGATATGCCGAACGTATCAGCGGTGTTTGACAGGGTAAACTGCACGGAGTGCAGCGAATTATGGGCGTGAAACCGCAATGCCACATTGTTGCTCGTGGACAGGGTCGCCCCGGTTGTAAGATCTATGTTTGTCGCTTGTGTGAGGTCAAGGTAGAGGGAAAACGCGTCAGCGGACAACCCGACCCCCTCGTCGAATGTGAGGGTGCGGTACGAAGTTGCCGTCACTCGGTCGAGCTGGTCATATACCTTTCCGGAAAACGAGTACGGGAACGCCCCTATCGTGTTCTCCAATCCGCCTGAGAGGAGGCGATCAACCTCATTTTGCATGGCAAGATCTGGCGCACGCTTCCACGTGAACT
>CAZTJW010000088.1:0-2991 GCA_964613775.1 uncultured Thermotogae bacterium | reverse complement strand
TTCCCCCGATGAAAAGCCCGATCGTGCTCCCGAAAAGCACCGTGCCCACATTTATCCACGTCCCAAGCATGGCGCTATCCTATCCGGTTCGTTTTCTCCCTACAACCAGATTGCCTGGACCGAAACCGAATCTTATACTGTCAATGTGATGGCTGAGGATCTTCTTTCCGACCTTAATGAGGCACAACGCGCCGCGGTTACGTTCGGGGACGGACCACTCCTCGTCCTCGCTGGGGTGGGCACAGGGAAGACGACGGTGGTTACCCGCCGAATCGCGTGGCTGATCGCCGAGAAGCGGGCCAGGCCGGCGGAAATCCTCGGACTGACGTTCACCGAGCGTGCCGCCGCCGAGATGGAGGCTAGAGTCGATACCCTTGTCCCGTACGGCTACATCGAGGCGCAGATCGGAACGTTCCACTCGTTCTGCGATCATCTGTTGCGGGAAAACGCACTCCTTCTCGGCCTATCCCCTGACTATCAGATCCTCACCGAGCCTGAGCAGGTGATCTTTCTCAAAGGGCATCTGTTCGACCTTCCGCTCAACCGGTTCCGGCCGCTCGGAAATCCGGTGCGGCACCTACGCGCGATCATCACCCTGTTCTCCCGTGCCAAGGACGAGGACGTCACTCCGGATGAGTACCTCGACTACGCACAAAAGTTGCGGGAACAACTGGAAACCGAGGAGAACCTCTCCGCGGAGGAACGAGCCCTGCTCGAGACCGAAGCGGCCGAGCAGGAGGAACTAGCGCAGACCTACGCCAAGTATCAGGAGCTCCTTGCGGAGAATGGCTTCGTCGATTTCGGTGATCTAATCGCGCTTTCCTTGAAGCTGTTGCGCGAGCATCCCGAAGTTAGGAAACGCTATCAGGAGAAGTTTCGCTACATCCTGGTCGACGAGTTTCAGGACACAAACTACGCGCAGTTCGAGCTATTGAAGCTCCTGTGCGGTAATCGGAACATCACGGTGTGCGGGGACGATGACCAGTCGATCTACAAGTTCCGTGGCGCGGCGATCAGCAACATCCTCAATTTTCAAGATGAGTACCCCGACGCAAAGCTCGTCGTCCTCACGGAGAACTATCGCTCCACCCAGCAAATCCTCGACAGTGCCTACCGCCTGATCCAGAACAACAACCCCGACCGCCTTGAGGTGAAACGGGGAATCGATAAGCGTCTCCATGCCATTATCGGAGAAGGGGTGCCGGTCGAACAACATCACTTCGAGCGCATTGGCGATGAATGCGACTTCGTCGCCGAGACGATCGCTCGGCGGGTGAAGGAGGAAGGGCGAGCATATTCCGACTTTGCAATCCTCGTTCGCAGCAACGCCCAGGCCGATCCGTTTTTGCGCGCGTTAAACCTGCTCCATATCCCATGGCACTTCTCCGGAAGCCGCGGGCTGTACGATCGAGAGGAGATAAAGACAGTGACCGCGTTCTTGCGAGTCCTTTCCGATCCGCACGATGACATGTCTTTCCATTACTTGGCAAGCTCCGCGCTCTATCGCGTCCCACCAGAGGACCTGGCGCTAGCGACAAGCTACGTGCGGCGGAAGAACAAGTCGCTTTACGAGGTCTTCCGTGCCGCGAGCAAGGGCGCAAAGTTCCTCTCCCTATCCGAAGAAGGAAGAGAGGCGATGGGAAAACTCTCTGATGACATTCGGGAGATGCTCTCCGTTGCGGCGCAGAACCGGACGGGGGAAGTCCTCTACGAGTACCTCACCACGCGTACCGGCTACATTGAGAAGCTATCGAACTCCACCGATCCTGAGGACGCGCTGCGGGTGCAGAACCTGGCCAGCTTCTTCCGGGTCATCGAGCGGTTTTCCCGCGTAGCCAACTACGATCGCGTCCCATGGTTTATCGACTACTTAGACGCGTTAATCGAGGCGGGGGACAATCCGCCCGTCGGTGAGGCAGAGTGGGACACCGACGCGGTGAATGTGCTCACTATCCACCAGGCCAAGGGGCTGGAGTTTCCGATCGTCTTCCTCGTCGGGCTCGTCTCCGGTCGGTTTCCGTCCGCCCACCGCCGTGAACCGATCCCGCTCCCCGATCCACTGGTAAAGGACATCCTCTCCACCTCCGACTTCCACCGCCAGGAGGAGAGGCGCCTGTTCTACGTCGGGATGACCCGCGCTAAGGAGGTGCTCTACTTAACGAGCGCGCAGGACTACGGAGGAAAAAGGCCGCGCAAGCCGAGCCTGTTCGTCTCCGAAGCATTGGATCTTCCACCGACGAAGCTCAAAGTCACTAAAGCTTCGCCACTTGCTGCAATCAACCGCCACGGCAAGGCAAGAGTGGGTTCCCCCGTCCTCATCCCACGCGGGGACAAGATCATCGAACTCAGCCATCAGAAGATCGACGATTACCTCACCTGCCCCATGAAGTACCGCTACATCCACGTGCTCAAGGTCCCGATCCGCCAACATCATACCGTGATCTACGGCTACGCCATCCATCAAGCGCTCCGGCTCTACAATATGAACAAGGCAGTTGGCCGGGAGACACCACTCTCCGCGCTGAAGGATGTGTTCCGCCGTTACTGGCAGGCGGAGGGGTTCCTAACTCGTGCTCACGAGGAGCTGCGGTTTCAAGAGGGATTGCAAGCGCTGGAGGAGTTCTATGCCCACGCGAGCGCGGATGGCTCCGTCCCCACTTATGTTGAGCGCCACTTCGCGTTCATTGAGGGAGATGTGCGAATCGTTGGGGTGTTCGATCGCATCGACGTCACCGATGGAGAGGGCGTGATCATCGACTACAAGACGTCGCAGATCACCGATGTTGACCAGGCAGATCGCCGCACCAAGGAGAGCCGCCAGCTCGCGATCTACTCCCTTGCCTATGAAAAGTTATTCGGCAAGCTCCCCACCCGCGTTGAGCTGCGCTTCCTTACCCCGAAGTTAATCGTTGGGCGATACGTCCCGGATGAGAAAACGATTGCCCGCGCCCGCGCCGACATCGAACAAGCGGCGGCCGGGATCCGCGCCGA
>CAZTJW010000087.1:0-3135 GCA_964613775.1 uncultured Thermotogae bacterium | reverse complement strand
GAGGCGAACACCCTGGGTGCAAAATCACGCGACTTAGCGATCAACGGCTTTGTCGTCGCGATGAAGGTAGCGATTGACCACTTCAAGGAGCAGGTGCAGAACGTTGAGTGAACCGGTCACGGACCAACGGCGTGGGATCGGAAGCGGGTTGGCATTCGTCGTTTCCGGCCCGTCCGGAGCAGGGAAGAATTCGGTGATCGATCGTGTGATGAGAAAGCTGTCCGGGCTCTCTTATTCTGTCTCGTACACTACCCGCCCGCGGCGACCGCACGAGGTCGCAGGGCGCGATTACAACTTTGTCTCCAAGGCACAGTTCGAACAATTGATCGCCGCTGGGGTCCTGGTGGAGCACGTGCAGTACCTCGGCGATTACTACGGCACTTCGCAGAGGCAGATCGAAGAGGTGTTTGCCCGTGGAGAGGACGTCATCCTGAACATCGACGTTCAAGGCGCGAAGACACTGCGGGAACGGGGGCTGGAGCAGTTTACGGTGGTGTACATCTTCCTCTCCCCGTCTTCACTAGACTTGCTCGCTAAGCGGTTGCGTACCCGGGGAACGGAGGATGAGGAGGAGATCCATGCGCGGCTTGCGGTTGCCACACAAGAGCTTGCGGCAATACCAGCCTTCGATTACCTCGTGATCAACGATTCGTTCGATCAAGCAGTGGATGAGCTCGTCGGAATCATCACCGCCGAACGCGCGCGTGTCGTTCATTAGCCGATGGAGATCGGGATCGACGCCGTTGAAATTGCCCGGATAAAGGAGCTCTACTCCAAGCATGGCGGTCGCTTCCTGCGTCGCGTATTTACTCAGAATGAAGTTGAATACGCATTCTCCACCCGCGGTGACCGGCGATTCGAGCACCTTGCCGGGCGATTTGCCCTCAAAGAAGCGCTCATAAAAGCATGGGGCCACGGGATCCCGTTCGCTACGATTGAGGTGAGGAACGACCCGTCCGGCCGTCCGCTTGTTACCTGCCCCCTTGTTATAGGAGAGGTAAAGGCCAGCCTCACGCATACACGGAGGCTGGCTATCGGATGTGTTCTTCTAATCGATAAGCCTACTTTCTCCTCACTCCACCGATCGGGGTAGCCTTCAGGTTCTTCTCGATCTGGCGGCGCAGTTCCTTCCCCGGCTTGAACAGGGGGACAACCTTTGCGGCAACATGTATCGGTTCCTTGGTCTGCGGGTTAATGCGACTGCTCGCCTTGCGGGCGCGCACTCCGAACTTTCCAAAGCCAACGAGCTTGACCTCTTCCCCTTGGAGGAGGGTATTCTGGATGAGATCGAGCACCGCATCGAGGAGGTTGCGCGCCTCCTTCTTAGTCCGGTTGGTTGAGTCGGCCAGTCGATCGATGAATTCACCTTTGTTCATGGTGTGCTCCTCCTTGTCGATTTAAGTTATTCATGCTTGTGTCCTTCCTCTTCCAGATCGGTATCGCCCAAAAGATCGCGCATGCTCATGGTCTCATGCCCGCCATCTTCGAGGTAAAACCGCTCCACTCGGTCACGCTTCTTTCCTGTGCGTTTGCGCGACGGGCGTGGGGACGGAGGCGGTGCAGGTGGGGCAAAGAGCTTGCGGATGCTCAGGCGCACCTGCTTCTTCTCCTCGTTTATGCCGATGATCTTTGCCCGTACCTTATCCCCGATGGCGAGGACGTCCTTTGGGGTAGCGATCCGTTTGTCGGAGATTTCCGAGACGTGGATCAGCCCCTCCACATCGTCGGTGATCCGCATAAACGCGCCGAAGTCCTTGATCTCAGTGATCTCCCCTTCCACTACATCATTGATGGAGTACTGCTCCATGAACTGCCGCCATGGGTCCGTCTTCAGCGCGCGGATGCTCAAGCTGATGCGACGCGCTTTCTGATCCACATTCAGCACCTTCACCTCAACCGAGTCCCCTTCTTTGAGAACCTCATGCGGGTTGTTCACCCGCCCCCAGTCGAGTTCCGAGACATGGACCAACCCTTCGATCCCTTTTTCCAGCTTGACGAACGCGCCGAAGTCGGTGACCTTAGTTACAATCCCCACAACGCGTTGGCCGCGCGGGTACTTCGCCTCCACGTCGGCCCACGGATCAGGGGTCGTTCGGCGCAGGGAGAGGCTAATCCGCCGTGCCTCTTCATCGCAGCCAAGGACGACCACTTCCACCTCATCCCCTTCATGCACGATGTCTTTGGGGCTCTCCGGGTGTCCCCATGAGAGCTCGGAGATGTGAATCAGTCCTTCGACATCCCGTTCAAGTTCCACAAATGCACCAAAGTCGGTAACGCTGACCACCGTTCCCTTAACCCTGGATCCCACCGGATAGCGGGCGGCAATCCCCTCCCACGGATTGGGGCGCAACTGCTTGATGGACAGGGATATCCGTTTCTTCTTCGGATCAAAGTTGATTACCTTCACGCGTACCTTGTCCCCCACTTTATACGTCGGCGGCGGCACAGGTAGGTCCTTCCACGCGATCTCGGAGCGGTGTACCAATCCCTCGAACCCACCGATATCGACGAATATCCCAAAATCGACAACGCTGCGGATCGTTCCCTCCACCTCCTGCCCCACTTGCAGGGAAGAGAAGAGCTCCTCCTGCTTCTTGTGCTCCTCCTCCTGTAGGTACGCCTTGTGCGAGACAACGAGGTTCTTCTCTCGCCGGGAGAGCTCAAGGATCTTGAACATGGTATGCGTACCCTTAAGCTTGTCAATCGCGCTCGGCAGGTCCTTGCCCAAATGAGAACCAGGAAGAAACGCGCGGATCCCGCTGAGGTTGACGTGGTAACCAGCGCTCTTTACCTCGCCAGTAATCTCCCCCTCCACCGGGGTACCAGCACGATACGCCTCTTCCAAGGACGCAATCCTCTTTTCGTATTCTGCCTGTTTCTCGGAGGCGTAGATTGTCCCCTTCTCCTCGTCGATATAGGTGACAAGAACCTCGATCTCTTCTCCTTCTTCGACCTTTCCACCTTCGCGGAACGGCGAGAGCTCGTTCACCGGGAGGACCCCCTCCGATTTGTACCCGATATCGACGAGGACCTCATCCTGGTTTACTTGTACCACCGTTCCCGTGATCGTATCACCGCGGCTGTACAGCTTGACATCGCTCTCCGAGAACGCCTCTTCCATCTTAATCTTTTCTT
>CAZTJW010000086.1:0-3189 GCA_964613775.1 uncultured Thermotogae bacterium | reverse complement strand
GAAACGTGACCTTATGCCTGCCCACGAGGCGATCAAGCGCCTTCCACAGATCCGCATTTTTCACCGGAAGGAGGCGCTTGCCGCTGCGCCGCTTCCAGTTATTGCGCTTCCAGTTGGGGAGCCACTCAGTAATCCCTCGCTTTAAGTAGGTCGAATCGGTGTACAAATCGACCGCGCACGGCTCCCGGAGAGTGCGCAGCGCCTTGATCGCCGCGGTGAGCTCCATCCGGTTGTTCGTCGTGTGCGCCTCGTCGCCGGAGAGCTCCTTCCGCTCGGTCCCGTGGATCAGGACCGCCCCCCAGCCGCCCGGGCCGGGGTTTCCGCTACACGCCCCATCGGTATAAATCGTCACCTTCTTCATGTGGTATGTATAGCAGATTGCGGCGCAGTTGTCGAGATCGGCCGGTTCATAAAAATCACACATCCTCCCCATCACCCGTTCACCTCCCGCCGCTACACTTCCAGATAGAATCACCAACCTAAAAGGGGGTAACACCATGAAAAAGGTGATTGTTTCAGGAACAATGGCGATGTTGATCGGGCTTCTGCTCGCCGTGCCGCTCAGCGCACAGCCCATAGGAACACCGGTGAATAAACCGGCGACTCAATTGCAGGACATCAGGATGTTGGTTCTGGTGGATCGCATGAACTTATCGCCCGATCAGATGCAGACGCTGCATGATGCATTGACGACTATCATCGATCAAGCGAGTGATCTGCAGACGCCCGCGGCGTCGTTCCAACAGGATCTTATAAACTTCCACGGTACTAACGATCAGTTGAATGCGCTTCTTGACCAGTACCGTGAGAAGCTACACGATGCGACGGCCAACATGCGCGACAAAGCGAAAACGGCGCTTGATTCGCTCAAAACCAGCTTGACAATTGAACAGGGCGAACTCCTCCGTCAGGCGCTCATGCCGGCCGCACCACGCATGGGCATGAACAACGCCCCGGTGCAGCCGCGTTCGTTCGGAACCCGGCCGATGGGGCGATTCGGAAGCTCTCCGTGGGGCGAGAAAGGTGAGAGTCTCCGCCCGATGCGGCCGCAGGCAGGGTTCGTCAGCGCCCATCCCATGCTCGACCGGGGAAAAGAATTCCTCATGCGGGCGAACACACTCGTAAAGATCCTGGAGCTGAAGCTTAAGGCACTGGGAAGCTGATCCCTCATTGATCGGGCCCGTCCCAATGCGGGATGGGCCCGTTTTTTAATCTCAACCGATAGCCCGCAGCCGATCGCGGGGAAAGCTCGTGATCGATTCACACCCATCCTCCGTGACGACGAGCAAATCCTCGATCCGCACGCCGCCGAACCCGGGTAGATACACCCCCGGTTCGACCGTCACAGTCATCCCCGGTTTTAAGGTGTCCTTGCTGAGAGGGGAAAGGCGCGGTCCTTCGTGCACTTCTAGCCCCACTCCGTGGCCGAGGCCGTGGCCGAAGTGCTCCTTGTGCCCGGCAGCGGCGATCACGTCACGCGCGGCGGCGTCCACCTCTTTCCCGCTCGCGCCGGGCTTGAGCGCCGCCACTCCGGCGCGGTTGGCGCGCAGCACAAGGTCATACAACTCCTTTGCCTTTGCGGAAGGCTCACCGATCGAAAACACGCGCGTCATGTCCGCACAGTAGTGATCCACCCGCGCCCCGATGTCGCACAGGAGAAGATTGCCCCCCCGCAGCTTCCGGTTCCCAGGCTGATAATGGGGAAGTGCGGTGTTCTCCCCAGTAGCGATGATCAGATCGAACGCCACCTTCTCCGCCCCCCGTTCCCGCATCAGCCACTCAAGGCGAAGGGCGAGCTCGTGTTCGGTCATCCCGACCTTGGCCTCGTTTAAGAGATCAGACAGCGACTCCTCGGTCACCCGCGTTGCCTTCCGAATGCGAGCGATCTCATCGGGGTCCTTCACCCGGCGTAGGTCCCCCACCGGGTCTTCCTCAGGCACAATCTCCGCTCCGGCAAGCTCACCCAACCGGGTCACTAGGTAGTGGCTCATCCGCCGTGAGGAGAGGGAAAGGCGCTTTATCCCGAGGTCATTGATCACACCTGCCACTTCCTCATCGTAGTTTTTCTGCACCAGGTGGACCGGTAGCTCTGGCACCTCTTTGCCCGCCTGCTCGGTGTAGCGGGAATCGGTGATCAGCAGAATCTTATCCTGCGTCAGGATCAACCCTCCCTCGCCGGTGAACCCGGTGAGGTAGTACATGCTCACCCAATCGCTTCCTTCCAGGTTGAGCACAAGAAACCCATCGGCGTTGATGTGGGATAGGAGCGCATGCTGCCGCTTTCTGTAGTTTGTCATTTTATCTCCTTTCGTCCGGAACCCTTTGAATGTTACGACTTGTCAAGCGTGAGCGCACGCACTAAAATTTTTTTATGGCGACGATCGAAGAATTAACGGGCGAAATCGCGTCCATTTCAGAAGCGATGCAAAAGGATGGGGCCGCGCTCACCACCCCGGATGAGCTGGAGGCATTCCGCGTCGAGTACCTGGGGCGCAAGGGGAAGATCACAACCCTGTTCAAGGCGCTGGGGACACTTCCCCAAGCGGACCGCGCCGCGGCGGGGAAGCTATTAAACGCACTCAAGGCGCGGGCGAACGAGCTGTTTGCGCGAACGAAGGATTCCCTCACACGTACGTCCCTGAGCGAACGCTTGCGAAAGGAGCGAGTCGACCTGACTCTACCTGGGGTCTATCATCCGCTCGGGCATTTGCATCTCCTCACCCAGGTACAGCGGGAGATCGAGGAGATATTCCTGCGCATGGGGTTTGACGTCGCCAGTGGTCCGGAGATCGAGACCGAGTACTACGCGTTTGAGGCGCTCAACATTCCGGCGAACCATCCGGCGCGCGATGAGTGGGATACGTTCTACATCGATGACACGCGGCTCCTTCGTCCGCACACCTCACCGGTGCAGATCAGGGTGATGAAAGAGACCCAACCGCCAGTGCGGGTCATCTGCCCCGGCCGCTGCTACCGCCGCGACGCCCAGGACGCCACCCATTCGCCGGTCTTCCATCAGGTGGAGCTCTTGTGGGTGGAGGAAGGATTGTCCCTTGTCAACCTGAAGTACGTGATCGAGCACTTTATACATGAGTTCTTCGGCGAGGGATACGCGATGCGCTTATCGGGCGACTTCTTCCCGTTTACCGAGCCATCGGTGCAGGTGCACATGCGCGCTCCGGGATCGAG
>CAZTJW010000085.1:0-3192 GCA_964613775.1 uncultured Thermotogae bacterium | reverse complement strand
GAACCATGTCTAAGTTTTTGCTCATCACTGGTTTTGTTGTGCTCATCGGGATTCTTGCCGCTTTGCTCACTGTGTTGATCGATATCGACCGTCACGGCGTGACCGTCAACATCGCCGGGAAGGTTGATCTGGCGAAGAATGAGGCGGGCACGTTGGGAAAGGTGAACCTGGTGATGGAACAGCCGGTGAGCCTCATCGCCACCGGCCCGGGAAACGCCGCCATCCCCATGAACTTCGGTGTTGCCACCTGTCCCAAGTGCGGCGGGAGTATGGTCCCGATTAAGTGGAACCCACTCACCGGGGAGATCGTATGGCAGTGCCTAGAATGCGGCTACACGACAAGGAGCACCCCGGCCAAACAGGCTCAATCCGGCGAGCGCTGATCGAATATCGCGTGCGCTAAGCGGTCAAGCTCAGCGATGCTCAGTGTCTCCCCGCGCCGGGTCGGGGAGATGGAAGCAACATTTAGTATTTTATCAACCTTATTGGTGGGGATGAGATCGCGCAAAGCGCGGCGCAGCATCTTACGACGTTTTCCGTAAATCGCTCGAACTAGAGCAAAGAACGTGTCCTTATCGGCGGTAAACCGCGGCCGGTCGAGAAATTCCATCCGCCATAAAGCAGAATCGACCTGCGGGACTGGATAGAACGAGGTTTTGGGAACCCCGTGGAGTAACTCCAAAGAGGCATACGCGTTTACGAATACCCCCAGGGAGGATCCGTGCACCCCCGGGCTATCCATGATCTTCTGTGCGACTTCTTCCTGGGTAAGAAGGAGGGCGTGAGTGATCCTTTCCCTTCCTTGAACGAGCTTTGCGAGGATGGGAGAGGTGATCCGGTAGGGGAGGTTACCGACTACGTAGTACGGTCCTTTTCCCAACTTCTTAAGGTCGAGTTCTAAGAAGTCTTTTTCGATAATCTCAACATTTCTAAATGAGGCGAAATCCTCCTCTAGCGCCGCGGCGAGGCGATGGTCGAGTTCAACGGCGATAACTCGCACGGCGAGCTCCCGGAGTTTTCGGGTAACCGTCCCTAGTCCGGCCCCGATCTCGATGATCTCATGTGGGGCCGCTTTCTCCACCTCGGCCGCGATCTGGGCGAGGACGTCCGAATCGACGAGGAAGTTCTGGCCAAGGCGTTTGCGCGGGGTTACTCCAAGCGTGCGCAGCCGAGAGATAATCGCGCGCTTAGCGGTGAGCTCAAGCACCCGGGGTCTTCCCGCCCCTCCCAGTGGCCGGACCATACGTCACCCCAGCCGGGAACAAGGTCTGATCGTACGCGCTGACGTCCTGCGCCGGGTTGAACAGCCCGACGAGATGGTCTTTGTAGGTGAGAAGCGTAATCCTGCGCTTGCCCAGCTCCAACGTGTAGTACTTGCCGGTGAAGGTCTTCCCCGCAGAGGTGAACGTGGCCGTGTTCGGCCCGTCGAGGTGGGCGGAGAGCGTCAGCAGTGCCTGCGGCACGACCGCGGTAAAGTCGCGGTCGAGCTTCTCGGCCTCAATCGCAAGAATGAGGAGCTGGTACTGGCTCACAAGGTTGTTGTCGAGGATGAAGGTATTGCGTCGATTTGGGATGTTGCGGGTTTGTACCTGTCTTCCCGCGTGTACTTCCAGGTACAGTCCGGCTCCGTGCGGCTGTGCGGATACGATTCGGGAAGCGGACTGCGTATCGATTCCCAGTTGATAGAACGCCAGGGAGAACCGGGGAGTCAGTTGGTACTGCTGCGCGATCTTCCGTCCTTGCCCCAGGGTAGCCTGGGAGATCAGGATGTAACCGTCTTTATCAGTGTACACGAGGCTGTAGTTCTCGGTGATGATTTCGGTTCCGCTCTGCGCGACGACGAACTTTCCCGTCCCGAGGAGCTCCTGCTTAGCCGGACCCGCCTCATAGTGGGCCGGGGTGAGCAATGTGACCGCTAGGATACCCGCAATGAGCACGAGTGCGATTAATACAAGCTTTGGCATCTTTACCCCCTCACTTCCACCGTGTCAGGATCTGCTCACGGCGAAACACTCGGATAGCAAAGTATAGCACAGTGATGCTCAAGAAAAGCAACACCGCCCCTTCGGCTCCAACCAACGCCAGGCTGACCAACGTCTTGCGGGTAGACCAGATGATGAGCGGGATGAGCGGAGGCAAGATGGCAAAACTGGAGAACTGGTATGCAGCCCGCACGTCAGTGGCGCGGGAGGAGACGAGCATCGTCACCCCGACGGAGAACAGGGCTAAGAGCGGTGAGAGGCCGAAGATCGCCGCGATCCACGGCGGCGTGAGGACATGGGGCGGAATTCCACCGACGAGCGGGATCGCAACGGCGATGAACAGGCCGAAGCTCATCCACGTCAGTGCCAACGCGGGGATCACCGATGCCAGCGCCTTGCCCAGGAAGAGCTCGAGGTCGGTGATCGGTGTCGCCAAGAGCGGCTCCAGGCTCCCCTGTTCCTTCTCCCCGACGATTGAATAGACCGCTATCGCGAGCGGGATGATCGCCGGAAGGAGGAGAAAGTACATGAGAGCGACGTTGAACAGGGCGACTTGTGCGGCAGGGCTCCCTATCCCCTTCCCCTGATAGACCATGAACGACGCTATGCCAACCATGAACAGTGGGAGAAAAATAACGCTGAGCAGGACCATCTTGTTGTGTCGCGCCTCGGCCCACTCTTTCGCCAAGATGACGCTAATCCGCCGCATTTTCTCCCTCCATCAAATCAAAGTAGAGATCTTCCAGCGAAACCTTCAGCTCAGTAACAAATTGGATCTGCGCTCCCATCTCCACCAAGCGCTTTACTATAATTGGGTTCTCCGTCTCCGGATCGGAGAGAGAAATTATGAGCGCGTTATCCACCCGCTCGATCTTTTTGACGAATGGGAGATTTAGCGAGGCCTCGATTCCCGGGGGTACATCGGCAAGATGGATCACAGTACGTCGACCGTACATGTGTTCCTTCAGCTCCTGCGGGCGACCAACGGCAATGAGGCGTGTCTTCACGAGGGCAACGCGGTCGCACAACCGGTCGGCTTCGTCAAGGTTGTGCGTGGAAAGGAAGATCGTTCGCTCCTGAGACCGCAGTGACTCGATCAAATCGCGCACCATTTTTGCCGCCTCCGGATCGAGGCCGGCGGTCGGCTCATCGAGAAACAGGATCTGCGGGTCGTGCAACAGTGCCCGCGCGATCGCGAGCTTCTGGCGCA
>CAZTJW010000084.1:0-3223 GCA_964613775.1 uncultured Thermotogae bacterium | reverse complement strand
CGGATCATCCGCGAGGCGGCGACGCTCTATCTGCAACAGAAGGCGGAGGAAGCCGGGTCCATGGCCGATACGGCGTACTTGTACGATTTCTGGCGCGCCCGGTTGGGTGATCTCCGCCATGAGGTGTTCGAAGTAGCGTATCTCGATTCCCGCGCCCGGCTTCTGCGGGATGGCATTGAGCGACTTGAGTCAGGGACCGTCGACCGGGCGAACGTCTACCCGCGCAAGGTGATGGAGGCGGCTTTGCGCAAAGGCGCGGCCGCCCTCGTGTTCGCGCACAACCACCCGGGCGGTGATGTCACCCCTTCCGAACAGGACAAGGTGATCACGGAAGCGCTGGTGCTCGCTGCGGCCACTCTTAACATTGATGTTCTGGATCATCTTATCGTCTCTGCCGACAAGGTGTTCAGCTTCCGCAAGGAGGGGCTGCTGTGACGGGAATCGCAGACCCTATCCTTCAAGCGTTCCCGACCCTCAACGCCGCTCAAAAAGATGCTATAAGCCACACGGAAGGGCCGGTGTTGATCATCGCCGGACCTGGATCCGGCAAGACCTTGGTCCTGATCCTCCGCACGCTCAACTTGCTCCTTCAAGGGCTGGCTGAACCTTCCCAGATCATGCTTTGCACGTTCACGGAGAAGGCGGCGTTCGAACTGCGGGACAGGCTCTCCCTTACCGCAAAGAAATTGGGTTATACCGGGGATCTTTCTACTCTTCTGGTAGGAACGATCCACAGCATCGCCAATGACTTTCTCCTTGACTATCGGCACTACACGCCTCTGGGGAACAACTACGAAGTGCTCGACGATCTCACGCAGCTTTTGTTCATCTACGATCACTTCGACGAGATCATTGGACCGGAGGAGAACGGGCGCTATCTTGCGCATTGGACGTCCCGTTGGGCCGCGATCAAACGAGCGAGGGACTACTTCAACAAGATTACCGAGGAACTGGTCGATCCAGACGCGCTGATGGCCGCGGATGATCCGTTCACAAGCGCATTGGGCCGTGCGTACGTCTCCTACCGGGATTTGCTCTTCGAGAAGAACCGCATCGATTTTCCCCATCAGCAGCGGCTCTTCCTTGACCTCCTTAATCATCCCGAGGCAGGGGCAACGATTCGCAACCAGGTTCGCTACCTCATGGTCGACGAATATCAGGATTCCAACTACATCCAGGAGCAGCTCTATCTAAGCCTGATGGGACAAAACGGGAACATCTGCGTCGTCGGTGACG
The DNA here is from genome assembly GCA_964613775.1 of uncultured Thermotogae bacterium. Classification (GTDB taxonomy): domain Bacteria; phylum Bipolaricaulota; class Bipolaricaulia; order UBA7950; family UBA9294; genus S016-54. The sequence goes on along the minus strand of CAZTJW010000084.1, from coordinate 1,987 downwards.
ACGATCAATCGTTGTATCGATTCCGGGGGGCGACCGTGCGGAACATCCTGGAGTTTCCAAAACGGTTTTCTCCCTGCTACATCTCCCCTCCTCTGTCGATCAACTACCGTTCCCATCGCGACATCATCTCCGCCTACAACAAGTTCATGGACGCATGGGATTGGAGCAATCCTGATAGTGGTACCCCGTTCCGGTTCGACAAGACGATCGAACCGGATCCACGGGAGAAGTTTCCGGACTACCCCGCGGTATTCGCCATATGGGGAACGGACAAGAAGGATGAGGCACGGCGTTTCGCCGACTTGGTCTCTTTCCTGAAGCGGGAGCGCGTGATCGAAGATGAAAGCCAAGTCGCACTCCTCTTACACAGCGTGCGCCAGGAACACAGCGGACATTACCTGCGCGCGCTTGAGGAGAAGGGAATCCCCGCGTTCTGTCCTCGGGCGCGAACGTATTTCGAAAACGATGAGGTACGGTTGATGGTGGGAAGTTTTGCGCTCCTGCTCGGCTACTACGAAGACGGGCGCGGCGATGTCGCAGCGCGGAGCTTGAGCAACCTGGCCGAATACGTCGACGGCTGTATCGAGGACTTAGCCCGGGCGTATGCGGACCCGCACCCTCTCGCCAAGACGATCCAGGCATTCGTGCATGAGATCGAATCGCTGCAAGAAGGGGAGACCCTCGATCGCCGCCTAGCGGACTACTTTTACCAATTCCTGGCGTGTGAGCCGTTTGCCTCATTTGTCAAGAACGAGAACCGAGCCCGCAATCTCGCGATATTCTCCCGGCTCCTTAACGTGTTTCAAACCTACTACCACTACACGGTCATCACCGCACGCAACCGGGAGCCCCTGCGCTTGCACTTCTTCAACAGCTTCTTGCGCTTGTTGTACGAGGGAGGAGTCAACGAATACGAGGATCCCAATCGTCCGTTGCCAAAGGGGTATGTACAGGTGATGACCATCCACCAGGCGAAAGGGCTGGAGTTCCCAGTGGTGGTGGTTGGCTCGCTCGACAAGAATCTCTCGTCTCAGAAGCAGATCGACCGCGTGCTGGGGCCGTTCTACCATCGTCCGCCGTTCGAGCCGGAGGATCGGATCACCGGATTCGACCGGATGCGCCTGCACTACGTCGCTTTCTCCCGTGCCCAGAAGATCCTGGCCCTGACTACCACCAACCCGCCGAAGGAGTACTTCAACCCGATCTGGCAGAACCTTCCCCAGTGGCCCTACGTGGAGAAGGACCTGCTGAAGGTCTTGTCATTTGAGCTGCGGGAGCGAATGCCGGTAAAGAGGACGTTCAGCTTCACGCGCGATGTGAAGGCTTACGAGACCTGCCCGCGGCAGTACCAGTTCTTCCGCGCATACGAGTTTGTCCCGGCACGGTCGGCCGAGTACTTCTTCGGGGCGCTGGTGCATCAGACCATCGAGGACATCCACCGCCGCGTCCTCGCCGGTAAGGGATCGTCAATCGATGAGAAAAAGATCGAGGAGTTCTTCGCCTTCAACTACCGCTCCCTGGTCAACCGCGGGTTCCGGCCGATCGGTCCCACACAGCGGGAAGCAGCGCTTTCGCAGGTCCTCAACTACTACCGCCAGAACAAGGACAGCTTCCCCGAGATCGTGGAGACGGAGGTCGACGTCTCCTTGGAGAAAGAAAATTATATTCTAACCGGAAGAATAGATCTCCTCTTGGGAAACGATAACAAGCTCAAGCTCCTCGATTTCAAGTCGCAGCCGCGCCCGGTTGAGGACGAGGAAAGGCTCGATACCTACTACAAACAGTTGTGCGTGTACGCCCATGTTTTAGAGCAGCGTTACGGAAAGCGCCCCGAGCGGTTGATGCTCTATTGGACCGGCGAAGAGAGAAAGGAAGACGCGCTCATGGTCTTTCCGTACAAACCCGAGGACGTGGCTGAGGCCGGCGCGCACTTCGACCGGGTGGTGGCGAAGATCCTGGCCGAGGATTTCTCCATCACCAGGCCACC
>CAZTJW010000083.1:0-3250 GCA_964613775.1 uncultured Thermotogae bacterium | reverse complement strand
GATGCCTACCTGATCAAGCCCGATCCTGTGTCCCGGGGCGTGACGATCAGCTACCTCGACAGGATGGCCATTCACGTCGAGCCGGGAAAGGCGGATGCAAACGTCGCGATTGGCAGGAATAACTATGTCTCCCTCGCCGGAAAGCTCAAGAAAAACGACCTCGACGCCATGGCGAGCTACACTTACGTATCGTTCTCCCCGGTGAAAAACGGGGCGCCGGGAAGCTTCTGGGCACCGACGCTCGAAATCACCGTGGGCGCACGGCGGATGATCCCGGACTCCGGGCGACCGATCCCCTACTTTCATGTTGGGGTGTTCGCTCCGGCCACGATCAATCGCACGCGGGCGAGCGCGATCGGGATCGACCTTACTCCGTCCGGAGCCGGGCGCGTGGCGATTGGGGCGTTCGACGAGCTGCGTATCTTCCCAGAGATCTATTTGCAGGGGACGGTGGTGCTGGGGACCGGGTTCGGTGCCCTTCCCCAGGCATTGCAATTCGATCGGAGCGAGATCCACACGTTCGGCGAGAGATCGGACACCGGAATCTTTTCCCGGCTTCACGCCTACGGAATGAACGTGGGGTATGGACGGCTCGGACTAGAGCTTCCCCTCCAGGACGAGTTTCCGTACGACTTATTCGGACTGGCGGTTGTCGACCACGCGGTGATGCGCGCCTTCGGCGCGATCGGTTACACCTGGAACGATGAATCCGAATTTGGTAAAACACTCCCCAACGCCGAGGTGGGTGTAGAGGTGGTCGCCGACCTGTCAGCGATCGGTGGGATGCTCCCGGCAAGAGCCCTCGTTGGTTACGCCACCCCGCTTCTCGGAGAAGGGGTAGATGTGATCTATTTCGAGTTTTCGCTATAGAGAAGGTGAACGATGAAGGTATCATGCCGCTGGCTAGCGGATTACGTTGATGTCGAGGTGAGTGAACATGCGGTAAGCCAGCTCGCGAACCGGCTTACCCTCGCGGGGTTGGAGGTGGAGGGGATCACTCGCGTGGAACGGCCCCAGGGAGCGGTGGTCGGGCGGGTGCTGGAACACAAGCCGCATCCCGACTCTGACCATCTGTCCGTGTGTCGGGTTGACCTTGGGGGCCGCGAGACCGAGGTGGTGTGTGGGGCGGCAAACGTGGTTGACGGGGCGGCCGTCCCGGTGATCACCGCCGGCGGGATCCTCCCGGGTGGGTTCAAGATCGAACGGCGAAAGATCCGCGGGATCCTCTCCGATGGGATGATCTGCTCCAAGGCCGAGCTCGGGTTGGAGAAGCGCTCGCCCGGGATATGGAACTTTAACCCAAGGCTCGATCTCCCGCTTGGGACTGACCTAAATGAGTTCCTCGAGTACGATGACTTTGTCCTTGACGTCAAGGTTACGTCCAACCGCCCCGACTGCATGGGAATCTACGGAATCGCCCGCGAGGTCGCGGCGCTCACCAAAAAGGAGCTTCGCCCGCTAGAGGTCTCGTTCACCGAGGAAGCCCCTGCGGCCGCAGATTTCTTTTCGGTCGCGATCGATGATCCAAACGACGCCCCCCGCTACACCGCGCGGCTCATGAGCAATGTAAAGATCGGTCCTGCACCGCTTCTCATGCAACACCGGTTGATCAAGGCAGGGATGCGCCCGCTTTCCAACGTGGTCGACGTGACGAATTATGTGATGCTCGAGCTCGGCCATCCCCTCCACCCATTCGACGCCGACCTTCTGGGAAAGGAGATTAGGGTGCGCCGAGCAGAATCGGGGGAATCGTTCCGTACCCTGGATGGAGTCGATCGTGCCCTTTCCCATGAGGTATTGATGATCACTGACCCGCGTGGTGGCTTGGCGATTGCTGGGGTGATGGGTGGGGCCCGCAGCGAGATCTCTACGGATACTACGCGTGTCCTCCTTGAAGCGGCGGCGTTCGATCCGGTCACGATCCGCCGGTCGGCGCGCGCTGTTGGGTTGCGCACCGAGGCATCGCAGCGGTTCGAGCGCGGAGTTGATCCCGAAGGGGTTCCGCGTGCTGCGGGCCGTGCCGTCCACCTGTTGCAGAAGCTCACCGGCTGCACCGTGCACTCCGGGCTTCTCGATGCCTATTCCGCCCCACGCCGGACGTGGACGGTGCGACTGCGTCCATCCCGGGCACGGACCGTACTGGGAATAGAGATACCCCGCGACCAGGTTAAGTCGATCCTCACCGCTCTGGAGATCGGGGTGGAGGATGATGGGGATGTTCTTGTCGCCACCATTCCTACATTCCGGCCGGATCTCACCCGCGAGGCTGACCTGATTGAGGAGATCGCCCGGATCTATGGGTACGATCGGTTCCCTTCGGTCCCGCCCCGCGCCGTGCTGCACATGGGGCGCAGGGCCCCGCTTGCGACGTACAAGGAGCGGGCACGGGAGATTCTTACTGGCCTTGGAGTAAACGAGGCCGTGACCGATGGGTTCACCAAACCCGAGTGGCGGGCGGCGCTTGGCCTACCGGATGACGGGCTTGTACGGCTACGCAACCCGATGGTCGCTGGCCAGGCTGCACTGCGCGATCGGCTCATCCCTGGGCTTTTGTCCGTGGTCCGCACAAATCTGAACCGGGGGGCGCTCGGGGGAATGATCTTCGAGACGGGGCGTGTTTTCTCAAGTGACGGAGAGCGGGATTCCCTCGCCGCTGTGTTCTTTGGCCGGACCGGGATCCCGCTGCACGGCAAGGAGGAGGTCGACCTCCTGCAAGCGAAGGGGGTCCTGATCGAGCTTTTATCCGGGCTCGGGATTGATGGCGCGCGGATCGATCCCACGAATCCACCCGCGTTCTTCCATCCTGGCCGCGGCGGGATGATCTTCCTCGGGAAGGAGGATATTGGGTCGTTCGGAGAACTCTCCCCCCAGATTGCCGCAGAATACCTCGATGGTGTGCGCACGATCCTGTTCGAACTCGACCTGGAGAAGCTCTTCCGCCGTGCAGGGAAGAAGCGCGCATTCACTCCGCTTCCCCGCTATCCGGCATCGAAGCGCGATCTATCGCTCCTTGTCCCTGAGGACCTGCCCGAGGAGGAAGTGCGGGCGGCGATCACCGCGGAGAAGCGGGTGGAGAGCGTCTTTTTGTACGACCTGTATCAGGGGGACCAAGTCGCCCTCGGGGACAAGTCGCTTACCTATGAGCTGACCCTGCGTGCCCCGGACCGCACCCTCACCGATGACGAGGTAACGAAGGTAATGGCGCGCATCGAGAAGCGGTTAGAGCGGCTCGGGGCCAAGATGCGGGCAT
>CAZTJW010000082.1:0-3255 GCA_964613775.1 uncultured Thermotogae bacterium | reverse complement strand
TTGTGTAGCGTCGCAGTTTATCTGCGACGAAAGAATAACCGCCTTCGTAGCGTCGCAACCTGCCTGCCTGTGCGTGCCCGCACGCAGACAGGTGTGCGACGTTCCTTTCAAGCGGTACATCAAATTGCCCCATGCCGATCAACTCCGCTTTGGGTTTCTGCCTCTGAGTAGCCCGCCCCTTGGGACGGCGGGCTTTACCCTCCCCCCTTTACTGTCCCGAACCGCCGTTCCCTTCGCTGGTAAGAAGCGATCGCTTTGAGGAGCTCATCCGGAGTAAAGTCAGGCCATAACGTAGGGGTAAAGTAGAGCTCAGCGTACGCCGCTTGCCACAAAAGGAAGTTCGACAAGCGCATCTCCCCGCTCGTGCGGATGATGAGGTCGGGATCAGGGATCTTCGCGGTATAAAGGAAACTTGCTAGATCATCGCCGCCGATCCCGTCTGGATTGAGTTTCCCCGCCTTTGCTGCCGCGGCGATCAGTCGGCAGGCGCGCACGATCTCCTGGCGCGATCCGTAGTTCAATGCAACATTTAGGTAAAGCTCATTGTTCTTTTCCGTCCTTTCTATCGCCTCGTTCACCCGTGCGTGGATCTGTGGTGGAAGCGGAGATAGGTCTCCCAACACGGTGAGCCGCACCCCCTCCTCCACAAACTCGCGCAACTTCTCGGCGATGAACCGATCGAGCAGATCCAACAAAAAGTCGACCTCCCCTTTCGGCCGGTTCCAGTTCTCCGTGGAGAAGGCGTAGAGGGTAAGGTATTTGAGGCCGAGTTCCCTGCCCACAAATCGGATCAGCCGTTCAGCTGCCTGTGCCCCCGCCTGATGTCCGGCGGTGCGGGGAAGGCCACGCGCCTTGGCCCAACGGCCGTTTCCGTCCATGATGAGCGCCACGTGTTGCGGCAACCCCGCTTGTTTCACGCGTTCGAGTAATGGCTTCATCTCGCCCCCAAGAATAGCGGCCGCGCTTCGCGGATCACGGTGAGCGAGCCGGTGACAAGGAGTGCATCATCGTTGGATAGGGCATCCTGTGCTGCTTCTACGCCTTCTTTGACCGATTCTGTAACCTGCGGTCCGATCCCGTACTTCGCAGCGATCGGGGAAAGATTCACCGCCGGGAGGGCGCGCGGGCTTTCCGATTGGGTGAGGACAACCCTGGAAAACAATGGGAAGATCTCCGCACATACCGGTTCAACTTCCTTATCCGCAAGGATCCCAAACAGGAGCTGGCGGTGCGCTTTCTTCGGGAGGAAGCGTTTAATATCCGCCGTTAACGCAATGGCTCCGGGAAGGTTATGTGCCCCATCAAGGATGACAAGCGGCGTGCGGTTTATGACCTCGAACCTGCCCGGCCAGCGCACGTTCTCAAGCCCTGTCTGAACCGCGGAATTTGGGATCTTCCACCCTGTTTTTCGCAATTGCGCGATGGCGGCTAAACTGGCGCGCAGGTTCTCCTTTTCATAGCCTCCGATGAGCGGAATAGCGATCTCATCAGGTAACCCTGGTCCGGACACACGGTACAAAGCGCGATCGAGGTCGCGGTGGGCCTCATCAACGTGTACCGCGTCGGCGCACACGATTGGCGCCCCCACGTTCCGGGCGACGCTGCGCACGACGCGGTCCGTCTCAGGTGATAGCTTCCCTACAATCAACGGGATCCCTGACTTGGCGATACCCGCCTTTTCCCACGCGACCCTCTCGATCTTTTCCCCGAGGATGTTTAGGTGATCTCTTCCTACGTTTGTCAGGATGGAAATGGCCGGTCTTACGACGTTTGTTGCGTCGTACCTCCCGCCGAGGCCAACCTCGATAACCCCGATATCTACCCGTTTTGTCGCAAAGTGGGAGAACGCAATTGCAGTTAGCACCTCAAACATGGTCGGTAGATCCCCGGAGCCCGCGAGGAGCGGGCGCAGGCGTTCCACGATTACTGCGAAGTCCTCTTTTGGGATCCACTTTCCATCGACTGTGATCCGATCGCGAAAATCGAGGAGATCGGGGGAAGTGAACCTCCCGACCCGGTAGCCTGCCGATTGGAGGACAGAGGCGAGCATTGCCACAACTGATCCCTTCCCGTTCGTCCCAGCGATGTGTACTGCCGGGAACTTGCCTTCGGGATGGTCGAGCGCGGCCAAGAGGCGAACGATCCGATCAAGGCCCGGTTTTACCTGAGAAGGAAGGGATTCAACCAGCCGCCGGGCCTCGGAGTAATCCATCTACCCTCCCAGAGAAGCGATGTTCGCTTCGATGCGCGCCACCCGTGCACGGAATTCATCTCGCTTTTTCTTTTCTTTTCCGATTACGTCCTGGGGAGCACGGGTGACGAACGCGGGGTTGCTCAGGTTATGCTCGGCACGGGCGAGGTCCTGGCGCGTGCGCTCGAGCTCGCGAGAAAGGCGCGCTCTTTCGGCCTCAATATCGATCAGCTCGGCGAGCGGGACGAACAGTTCCGCCTTGTCAATGACCTGACGCGCCGATCCCGAAGGCGGGGCGACCTGTGGGCCCACCTTCCAACCGCTCGCTCGAGCGAGCGCATTAAGTACCGCTTTCTTCTTCTGAATGAGGGAGGTAATCTTTGGATCGTCGGTCTTCACCAGCACTTCAACTATTGCCTCCTTGGGGACGGAAAGCTCGGCCCGGATCATCCGCACCGCCCCCACCAGCTCGCGGAAGGTCGCCATCTCCGCTTCCGCCTCGGGATCGCGCGGCCCGGGTTTCGGGAAGGGCGCGCCCGCAAGGACCTTAGGGCTTGCGCCAAAGACCTGCCAGATCTTCTCTGTTGCGAACGGGACAAACGGATGCAGGAGCTTCAGTATCTCGCGCAATCCGTGGTACAAGACTCCGTTCACCGTCTTGTCCCCTGCCTTGATGCGCACCTTGGCCATCTCTAGGTACCAGTCGCAGAAATCATGCCAGATGAACGAGTAGAGCGCTTCGCTCGCCAGGTTGAAGTTGTAGTTGTCGAGGTTGTCCCGCACCGTCTTAATTGTCCCTGAAAGCTTAGACAGGATAAATCGATCCTCCAAGGCAGTGACTTCCTTCGGAAGTGCGGGGCGCTCCTTCCCCAGGGTCATAAGGATAAACCGTGCCATGTTCCAGACCTTGTTCAAGAAGTTTCTCGCCTCGTCAAGTTGGGCATTGGACAAGCGCATTGACCGGCCTTTGGAACTCGCCTGAGCGAGGGTGAATCGCAGGGCGTCCATTCCGTGCGTCTCCTTCACGGCAAGGGGATCGATGCTGTTTCCCCGCGACTTGCTCA
>CAZTJW010000081.1:0-3317 GCA_964613775.1 uncultured Thermotogae bacterium | reverse complement strand
GGGAACGACACATGGGGCAAGCGAGGAACATCTGCTTGCTGGGGCATTCTGGCTCTGGCAAAACCACCCTCGCCACTTCACTACTGAAGAAAGGCGGAATAAAGGATCAAATCACGTTCGATTCTTCCCAGGAAGAGAGGGAACGAGGCTATTCGATCGACCTTGGGTTTGGCGCGTACACGCAAAAAGATACGAGTGTGACGTTGCTTGATACTCCTGGTGGGGACGAGTTCGTAGAAGAAATGGTAAAAGCGGTTCCGGTCGCCGATTTGAATCTCATCGTGGTCAACGGGGAGAAGGGAGTGGAGGTCGTCACCGAGCGCGCGTGGGAGGTCACCGGGGCGGCTAAGCGACCGACCGCGATCCTCATCAACCACCTCGACAAGGAGAACGTCGACTTTGATAAGGTCCTCTCTTCTTTGCACGAACACTTTGAAGGGAAATTCGTCCCGCTCCAGCTTCCGATCAAAGAGGGAGGAAAGTTTGTCGGGGTGGTGGATATCCTCGCCAACCGACCGGTATATTTCGCAGATAAGGGGAAAAAAGATGTCCCTTCCGCCTTAACGGACGCGTTTACAAAGCATCGAGAATATCTGGTGGAGGAGATCTCATCGATCGACGATGAACTGATGATGAAGTTTCTCGAGGAGGAGGATATCAGCCAGGCTGAGCTCGCCGCCGGCCTAGCAAAAGGAGTGGCAAAGGGGGAGGTCACCCCCATCCTGTGCGCCTCGGCACTCGAGGAAAAGGGGATCGATCTGCTTATGAACGCGTTCCTAAATCTCCTCCCACCCCAGCATTTTGATGAAGCCGCTCCCCCACGGGCCGCCGTGTTCAACCTCGCCACCGATCCCTACCTCGGCCGCCTTACGTACGTGCGCGTTCTCGAGGGGACGCTCAAAGAGGGAACGCACGCGTTTGAGCTTCCTTCCGGGAATAAAGTGGAGATCCGCGATATCTACGCGTTGGATGGAACGAAGCAGAACCGCGTTCCGCAGGCTCGTGCTGGGGAGATCGTCGCCCTAGGAAAGCTCGATGACATCCCGTTGGGGGCAACCCTGGCCGCCAAGGCGGATGCCAAGCCGTTCCCGATGCCCGCGTTTCCCAAGCCGGTATTCTCGCGAGTGATCATCCCCAAGAGCCAGTCCGATGAGGAAAAGATGAGCAGCGCCTTGAAAGAACTCGCGGGGACGAAGGCGACAATCCGTGTCGAACGCGACCCGGTGACAAAGGAGCTGATCCTGTGGGGGATGGGCGATGTGCACCTATCCGTGTTCATTGAACGGTTGAAGAATCGGTACAACGTGGTGCTGGAGACGAAGCAGCCAGAGATCCCGTACAAGGAGACGATCCGCAAGAAGGCGATTGCCAAGTACCGCCACAAGAAGCAGACCGGTGGGCGGGGTCAGTTCGGGGAGGTGGTGCTGCGCGTCGAGCCGCTTCCGCGCGGTGAAGGGTTCAAATTCGTCGATGAGATCAAAGGAGCGGCGATTCCCGGTCAGTACATCCCGGGCGTGGAAAAGGGAGTTGTCGAGGCGATGGAGGAAGGAAACCTAGCGAAGTACCCGGTGACCGACGTTCTGGTCGCAGTCTTCGATGGAAGCTATCACCCGGTCGACTCCTCCGAACTGGCGTTCAAGCTCGCGGCGCGCAACGCATTCCGTCTGGCGTACGATCAGGCGAACCCGTGCCTGCTCGAGCCGATCATGTCCCTTGAGGTCCGCATCCCGGATGAGTTCACTGGCGATATCGTAAGTGACCTAAATGGGCGCCGGGGCCGGATCCTCGGGATGGAGCCGTCGGGGCGGACCACCACGATCCGGGCCGAGGTTCCACTTGCAGAGCTGCAGAGCTACGCACTTGACTTAAAGTCAATCACACAGGCGCGGGCGACGTTTCAGATGGAGTTCCGCAAGTATCAGCCCGTGCCCGCTAACCTACAGGAGAAAATCGTCGCGCAGGCGAGCAAGGAAGGCGAATGAACGTCGGCCACTACATGCACCCCAATCCTGTGACCATCCTTCCTGAGGCTCCGCTTTCCGAAGCCAAACGGGTGATGGATGAAAATGGGTTCGGAATTCTCCTCGTTACCGCAACCGATCACGCGCTTGCCGGGTTTATCACCAAGGGATCGCTTAAGGATGTAAGCGATTGGGAAAAACCAGTGGGAAAGGCGTGTTTCGCGGCTAACTTCTCCGTCTCCCCGGACGACACTCTGGAGAAGGCGGCACTGATCCTCCTCGCAAACCGGCTGGTCCTGTTGCCGGTGGTGGATGAAGGGCGGTTGGTTGGGGTGATCACCCAAAGCGAGGTCCTGCGCGCCCTAGCGGAGGCACTGGGAATTGGCCTAGAAGGAACGCGACTCACGGTGCGAATTCGTCCGAAGTCGGGTGATCTTTACTCTGTGCTCGGTGTCCTCCGTGATCACAATGTGCGGCTAGTCAGTCTCGCCCGCGGCCACGAGAAAAATGGCTACCAGGAGATCATCCTGCGCGTGCAGGGAATCACTGACAAACAGGGACTAAAGCAGGCGCTCGAACTAGTTCTTACGGGGGAATGATGGAGGAACTATCTATCTCTACGCACAAAAAGGCGGAGTTTATCGATATCACTCACCTTGTCCAGCATGCAGTCGAGAAAAGCGGACTTGCAGAAGGGACATGTTTTATATACTGCCCACACACCACTGCCGGGCTCACGATCAACGAGAATGCTGATCCTGCTGTGGCCAACGACATCCTCACCGCCCTTGATTCGATCGCCCCACAGGAACGGGGCTGGACACATGCCGAGGGAAACGCGCCAGCGCACATCAAGGCATCGATTATAGGGAGCTCTGTACAGGTAATAGTCGAAGGTGGCAAGCTGCGCCTCGGGACATGGCAGGGGATCTTCTTCTGCGAGTTCGACGGCCCGCGCCAACGGAGGATTTGGCTCAAGATCGTGTAACAGAGCCGGGACGTAATTGTCAGCCCACCTGCCGAGAAGGTAGTAAAGGCGTTGCACCCTTACCTTGGGCAAGAAGAGTGGGAATTGCTCATAGAACAGAGCCCGTTCGTCCGGGCGATCGCTGAGGAGACGATCTGGGTGTTTCCGGACGCGCGTTCGGAAGATACTAAAAGCCCGCACTGCTGAGCCTACGGCAACGCAGGTTTCGTTTTGTGCTCTGCAATATCGCGCATATTCATTAAGCAGTATGCCTACCACAATTCGACTTTACAGGTTCAACTTCCAAGTGCAACTGTCAAGGGTGTCTTTGTGAAGAAGAATACTTCGTACGGGGTTCGGAATCCAAGTGTCTTCCTCGGCCGGTGGTT
>CAZTJW010000080.1:0-3326 GCA_964613775.1 uncultured Thermotogae bacterium | reverse complement strand
ACGTCCTCTTCCATCGCTTCGAAGATGAGCTCGTCATGGATCTGGAGAAGCATCTTCGCCCTGAGGACGCGTTTCTCGATCAACTGGTCCAGCCTGAGCATGGCAAGCTTGATCAAGTCAGCAGCGCTTCCTTGGATCGGGGTATTCACCGCGTTACGTTTGTCAAAATTGCGGCGGGGGACGTTGTTCGATTTCAGATGTGGGAGCGGGCGACGGCGGCCGAGGATCGTCTCGGCATAACCGCGCTCGGTAGCACGAGCGATCAGTTCATTGATGTACTCCTTTGCTCGCGGGTAGGCAGAGAAGAACCGATCGATGTAGTCCTTCGCCTCTCCTCGCGGAATCCCGAGCTCACGCGCCAGGCCAAACGGACTAATTCCATAAATGATGCCAAAGTTGATCCGCTTGGCCGCGTCCCGCAGCTTTCCAGTTACCGCTTCCTCAGGGATCGCGAAGATCCGACTTGCCGTCATACGATGTAGGTCCTTCCCTTGTTTGAATGCCTCGATCAGGGCCGGATCACCGGACAGGTGCGCGAGGAGGCGAAGCTCGATCTGGGAATAATCCGCCCCGATGAGAAGCGAACCCTGCGGAGCGACGAACGCGCGGCGGATCCGTTCTCCAATCTCGGTGCGCGTCGGGATGTTCTGCAAATTCGGGTCAGAGGAAGAAAGGCGGCCGGTGGCGGTCGACGTTTGATGAAACGAGGTATGGATCCGCCCGGTTTCCGGGTTGATCGCCTCCGGCAGCCGTTCGATGTACGTGGACAGAAGCTTTTGGAGTTCGCGGTACTCAATCAGCTTGCCCGGCAACGGATGGTGAACGGCGAGCTCGGCAAGGACACGTGCGCTCGTGGACGGCCCGGTCTTCGCCTTCTCGATCACCGGGAGGCCAAGGTGATCGAATAGGACCTCCGCCACCTGGTGGGGAGAATTGGGGTTGAACTCTTCCCCAGCAATCTCGTACAGATCGCGTTCGACGATCGCAAGCTTTTCCCTGATCTCCGTGCCTTGTGCCGCGAGAACGTCTTTGTCAACGAGGATCCCGTTCAGTTCCATGCGAGCGAGGACGGTTATGAGCGGTACCTCCAACTCGTGAAAGAGTTTCGTCGCCCCTACCCCTTCCACCGCCGTTTCAAGCGGTTCCCTTACCCGGTACACAATCTCCGCGTCCTCAGCGGCGTAAAACGTTGCCCGATCGATCGGGACCTGGGCGATCTTTCCCTCCTTGCCGGTGAGCTCCTTATATGAAAGCATCTCGTAGTCGAGATAGGTACGCGCGATCTGCTCCAAATTGTGGTGGCGTTCCTCCGGGCGAGCGAGGTGGGAGGCGATCATCGCATCGAACCTGATTCCACGTGGATTAAGCCCATACCGATATAGAATGATGAGGTCGTACTTTATGTTCTGACCAATGATGTGCGGCGTCTCACTTTCGACGAACGGACGCAGCGCGGAAAGGACACGATCGAGGTCAAGCTGGACCGGCGCATCGGGATAACTGTGCCCCACCGGGATGTAGTACCCACGATACGGGCGTGGAGAAAGAGCGATCCCAACGATCCTTGCCCGCATCGGATCGCGGCTTGTTGTCTCCAGATCAAGCGAGAACGCATCAACCCGCGAAAGTTCCTGCACAACTTCCCTTAGATCATCCTCATTTAGCACGGTGGTGTACACAGCCTCGGTGTGCTGTGGCTTACCACCGCCTGTTTTCGTAAGCTTGAGTTCATCAATAAGCGAGTGGAATTCAAGGTCGGTCAACATTTTTCGCAAGGCGTGGGTATCGATCCCGCGCAGCGCGAAGTCATCCGGAACTTCCCCTACCGGGGTGTCGAGCTTGAGGGCGACCAACTCGCGCGCGCGGAGCGCGTCTTGGGCGTGCGTGGTCAAGCTCTCCCGGATGCGCGCGTTGCGCACCTGGGCGGCGTGTTCGATGATGGAATCGAGGGTCCCGTACTCGTTGATTAGCCGTGCCGCTGTCTTTGGTCCCACCCCGGCGACCCCGGGGATATTGTCCGCGGAGTCCCCGACGAGCGATAGGAGGTCGATGATCCGCTCCGGCGGCACCCCATACTTTTCTGCAACTTTTTCCCGGTCGAAGAGCTCAATCTCCCCGGTGGGACGGCGGCCAGCCGGGCGGATGAGGGCGATGCGGTTGCACACAAGCTGGGCGAGATCCTTGTCCGAGGTCGTGATGAGCGCGGTCAGGTCCTTCTCCGCGGCGCGGTGAGCGATCGCCCCGAGGAGGTCGTCCGCTTCTACCCCGGTGCGGGCGATCACCGTGATCCCAAGCGCACTCAGGATTTCCTGCAACGGTGTGAGCTGCGCCGCGAGTTCATCCGGGATCTTCTTACGCGTCGCCTTGTACTGCGGTAAAAGACGATGGCGATACGTCTCTCCGCCGGCGTCGAATGCCACTCCGGCATATGCCGCGGGAAACTCGCGCATCGTTTTTAACAGAATGCGGAGGAACCCATAGATCGCGTTCACCGGGCGACCGTCGCGGGTGGTGAGCTCGGGGATCCCGTAAAACGCGCGGTACGCGATTGAATGGCCGTCAAACAGGAGGATGCGCTTTTCGTCCGGCTCCTGGGGTAGGTCAAGGATCTCCCTATAAGTAGACATGTTCCTCGCTTCGCACTCCGGACAAGTCAAGGAGATAACACAGGGCAAGGGCGAGTCCGTCCGCCATGTCGTCCGGTTTGGGAATCTCGGGAAGCCTCAGGATCTGGCGGACTGTGGCTTGTACCTGTCCCTTGCTCGCTCGTCCGTAACCGGTGATCCGCTTTTTCACCTGCAGCGGGGTATAGCCACGCACCGGCGTCCCGGCAGCGGCCACGAGGATCGCTCCCCGCGTCTCGGCTGTCCCCATCGCTGTGCGCGCGTTGCGCGCCAAGTAGATCTCCTCCACCGCTACTCCGCTTGGGCGATACAGCGCGATCAGCTCCCGTACCTCGTGATAGATCTCGGCCAGACGCTGTGTCCTCGCCATTCCCTTCGCAGTCTCGATTACCCCACCAGCGACCACCTCCCACCCATTGTGTCCCAACTGCACCACCCCGTACCCGGTAGTGGCAAGGCCGGGATCGAGCCCAAGGGCGATCAGTCCTTTGCTCATTTAAGGAAGTCCCCCAACCGCAATCGCAATCGATCCCTCTCAGTGAGTTGCGGACACACATGGTCGGGGTGCTCGTTTAGGTTGATTCCACACACCGGGCACAGCCCCTTGCAGTCGGGCCGACACAGGGGATGCGGGTCAAGTGAATTGCGGATAAACGCGATTACCTGCGGTAGAAGGTCAGTACTCGTTTCGGTAGCGCCGAT
>CAZTJW010000079.1:0-3406 GCA_964613775.1 uncultured Thermotogae bacterium | reverse complement strand
CGGTGATTCCGATCTCTTCAAGGTCCTTCAGATTTACGGTGTAACGGCCGATCCGTGGCCCGCCCTGAGCATGCAAGTGGGCGAGGATGCCCTCCTTGCCGGTGGCAACGTCGATCACAGAAAACCCAACACGATAGCCACACTTCCGGATCTCTTTGGTGATCATCCCGCCGCAAGAAAGCGGAACATGGGAGAGGACCCGCTCGATCAGAGTCGTCTTCCCCACTCCGGGGCGTCCAGTGAGGGCAATCCGTGACTTGATACCCATGCCGGTTGATTCTATCCTCTTTTTAGGATGGAGAAAAAGGTGCGTAAGATCGGACACCTGGATATGGACGCGTTTTTCGCCGCGGTGGAGCAGCTCGACAACCCTGCTTATCAGGGAAAGCCAGTGATCGTAGGCGGTCTTGGCCCACGCGGGGTCGTGGCTACCGCTTCGTACGAGGCGAGGCAGTTCGGGGTGGGAAGTGCGATGCCAATGGCACGGGCAAGAAAGCTTTGCCCGCACGGGATATTCCTGCCTTCACGCGGTGCTCGTTACGCGGAGATCTCCCTTCAGGTACGAGCAATCATTCACGACTACACCCCGATAATAGAGCCAATCTCGCTTGACGAGGCATTCTTCGACTTAACTGAAAGCGAACGAGTGCTTGGCCCAGCGGAGGAGCTCGTGCGAAAGATCAAAGCACGGGTAAGGAAGGAGACCGGACTCACCTGCTCAGTCGGGCTTGGACCGAACCGCTTCTTGGCAAAGATCGCATCCGAGCTGGAAAAACCGGATGGCCTCGTAATCATCTCCCCAGAACGCATCCAAGAGATCCTCGATCCCCTTCCCATAGAGAGGGTGCCCGGGGTGGGGAAGGTAACGGCGCAGAGGTTGCACACCATCGGGATCAGCACGGTTAAGGATCTGCGGGAGACGCCGCTTGAGGTTCTGGTGCGCGAGTTCGGAAAGTACGGGCGGAGCCTGTACCGCCTTGCCCGCGGCGAGGACGATACCCCGGTGCGACCGCAACGAGAGGCGAAGTCGATTTCGCGCGAGGTTACATTCCCGCAGGATGTCTACAACCGAGAAGAGATGGAGCAGCTCATCCGCCAGCTCGCCCGCGAGGTAGCAGGTGCCCTTCGCCGGGAACGACTCTTAGGGAAAACTGTGCGAATAAAGGTACGGTTCCCCGACTTTCACACGATCACGCGCCAGGTCAGGATGGAGGCGCCGACCGACTCCACCTACCTCATCGAAGAATCGGCGGTTACACTCCTGCGTCGCCGTGTTGAGCTTCATGGGGATGGGGTGCGGCTCCTCGGGGTTGGAGTGGGGAGTCTCACCGAAGCGACCGCGCGCCAGCTTTCCCTGTTCGATGAACAGCAGGCAGACCTCGATCGCACCATCGATCGGCTCACCGACCGATTCGGTGCCGGAACAGTATGGCGAGGGAGCAATGGACATCCCGCACCTGAGAACGGGAAGGAATCGATGGCATATCCAGGCAAAGCGAGGTACCGTGGTCCTGGAGGTGAAAGCCAATGATTCGTTATCTTCTCGGGGGACTAATCATTTTGTTTATCTCACTCGGGGGCGCCGGGATGCCGCTGTGTAACTACCATATTCCAGTGAGCGACCTTTCCAGCCTCGGGGTGAACTTCTCGTACCGTTACTACAACGATCCCTATGGTATTCATGATCGCAATGTCAATGCTGGCGAGTTCCAGATTCATTATTCACATCTATTTGACTCCCCTGGTTTTGGTTATTCTATCTTAGCGAATAATGATATGATGGTGTCAGTGTTATCCCTGTCCTCATATACTGCAACAGCCGTGGGAAGTGCGAAGCGCTATTTCTCTCCGGATGCTGCCTATTTTGGGTTTGCCGGGGTGACCGGCAAGACCGCATCGGCGTACAAGACAATCGGGCTCTCGGCAAACCTGGGAATCGGGTACGGCCGGTTTACCGATGTTACCCCGCTCGCCAAGGCAATAAAGATCGATAACTACCTCGTGGGATCCAAGATCCTGATCGGTCATCTGTCCGACGTCGACCTCCAAGCATTGGCAAACGAGATCGACAACCGTGCCACATACCACACCACCGCCGCGTTTCTTGCCGCGTTACAGGAAATAATCGAGGGGAGCGGATTGGTAAAAGAGGGTGGACTCAATGCTCTTGACATCTCCGAGATATCGCAGATTGTCGCAGATAATACCCATTCCCGGTACTGTGGCGGCGAAGCGAAACTCGGGATAATATACGAGATCCTCAACCCAAGGGGCGGGCCACACGATCTCCTTGCCACGGCAGCGTTCAACTACGCGTTTACCGCCACGCCATCGGCGCAATTCCTTGTGCACGGAACCCTATCCGGATCGTCTGACATCATAAAAAATCACGAGCTTGAGCTCAGCCTGAGCTATGACTATCTTCTCTCCCCGATCCTCAGTGTGTCCGGTGGGTACACGTTCGCGCAGGATACGTACAACGGCGAACCGGAAAACTCGCACCACATCACGCTCGACCTGTCGCTTACCCCGATCAAGACCGCGCATGTGACCTTAGAGGTAAGGTTCATCAACGAACCGTATTACATCGAGTGGAGCCAGGAGGTGCGGCTAGGGATCGGGATGGAGCTACTGTAGGGAGGCGACGACCGACCGCATGAGTGGTCCGTGCAGGAGTTTCACCGCCTGTGCAAGCGGGAAGAACTGCGCTTGTGCGATCTCGTCCGGGTCGGGGTTCGGTATTCCGTCGATCGTAATACGGTAGAACAGCACCACCCAGTGAAGCCGGCTCTTATCGCCGATCATAGCGCGGGCGTCGAATAACTCATCGATCGTCGCATTGACGCGCAGCTCCTCGCGAATTTCCCGCACCAGTCCGTCGACCGGAACCTCCCCGTAGCGGAGGAACCCGCCGGGAAGCGACCACATTCCTTTCGTCAGCCCGCGGCTCTCGTTCACCAGGAGAATCTTCCCGGATTGCACGCACAGCCCTTCCATCACCACCCGTGGCATGGACGCATGCACCGCGGCACGCACAAGCGGCGAAACCCCGGGCAGGCTGGCAAGTTCGTCCTTTCCGTGCCACTCGCGTGGGAAACGAGGCAGGTGCGGGACGGCGAAAGTGACGGGTGTAGCGGCGGCGAGCGGTGCAACCTCCTCGATCGGAAACGGGACCTCCTCTTTACCCGGCAGGTCGAGCACCCCATCTCGTTCGACAAGGAAGACTTTGCCATCTGTTTCTATGTAGTAACGCATTGTGTAGTTATTGTATCGCGGGGGACGTCCTAGGCAAGATCCCGCTTTCTTTCACGCGCAGCCGAATTAGAAGCCGCCCGACTCATCTAGGACTCACCTGTCCCGGATGAAGCGTTAGTCGTCCGGGCACACTAAAAATAAGAGCACCGCA
>CAZTJW010000078.1:0-3435 GCA_964613775.1 uncultured Thermotogae bacterium | reverse complement strand
TGTAGTAGCCGGTATAGGGATTACTACACCCCCCAGGTTGTTTCCCTATGTCCGCGTGACAACAAGGCGATGCATCAAACTTCAACATGAGGATCAACCCTGTCTCAGACATCCAATGCCCTCTAGCTTGCTGCGGGGGTTATTTACTTTAAGTGCTTGTCAACCTCCTCTAGAAGCCCCTTCGCCCGCTTCTGGCACAGAGGGTTGTACAGGAGGTACTTGCTACCGGGGTCAGCATTGATGATCCCTTCGAGTACTTTCTTTGCCTGTGCCCATTTCCCCGCCAGCATCAGGTAATACTGCGCATAGAACAGGCGGTTTTCGAAGTAGTCGTTAACCGATGGGTCGATCGGACAATCGCTACACCCAGTACAGATGGCAGGGTCATCTACCACCTTACATAGGTAATCCTTCGCCTTAGTCAGGTTCTGGCGGAACTTGCCGAACGGGACTTTGGGAAGCCCGCCCCAAAATGCCCCCAACGAGCGATATGGTCCGTACGCGATGTACGATGGGTCGATTTTTGCTGCCCGTTCGATCAAGGCAAGCAGCTTAGGAGGATCATTGCGGAAGATCGCGCCGGCCTTGTCAAACTCATCCTTGCGTGCCCAGTTGGCATACGTCCAATACAGGGCTGCCTCGTCCTTCGTCTGGTTCACCGCAGCGATGAACCCATCCTTCTTCTCGGTAGCGACGAAGTTTGGATCGGCACGCAGGCTCTCCTCCCCGTAGCGCTGACCAGCATTGTACGCATCGATCTGGTCCTTCTTACCAGTGAGAAACGCGTCGGCCAGGGTGTAATAGCACTGGGATAGCTTGTTCAACACAATTTTGTTCGTTGGATCGAGCTTATACGCAGCGAGGAACGAGTCGATCGCGCTCTGCAATTTGGCCTGCGTGGTCACGGCAATATCATCATCCTGAAAGATGGCAAGTCCAGCGGTGATGTAATCCTGCAACCCTTCCGCGACCCCAAGCGGTGCAATCATCGCTATCAATGCAATCCCCAACAAGAGCATTCGTTTCATAACCAACCTCCTCAATCGATTAAGTCCATTTACTATACTGAACCTGGTCAATTTCGCCAAGAGTGGGTGGCCACACGCGCGGAGGTGTGGTATATTTTCCCTATCAGCCATTCTGAGGAAGGAGGAAATCTAATGGCCAAGCCAAAAGTGGATAAGGATCTCTGCATCGCGTGCGGAATTTGCTCGCAGGTCTGTCCGGAGGTATTCGAGATTGGGGCAGACGGCAAATCCAGCGTGAAGGCGGACGCCGACCTTAACGCCGCTTGCATCCAGGACGCCATCGATCAGTGCCCGGTCGGGGCAATCAGTCTAGAGTGAATAAAGTATGCTGCGCAGCGCCACGTTCACCCGTGGCGTTGCGTCTTTTACTGTTTGATGGAAAGTCCGGGATGCGCTAGGATAGGTACGGTGATCGCAGGTTGATGGACAAAAAGATTGGGCTTGTCCTCAGCAGTGGTGGTGCACGTGGGTCGGCACATGTTGGCGTGCTTAAAGTGCTTGAAAAAAACGGAATCCGACCAAACATAATCGTTGGGGCAAGCATGGGAGCTCATGTGGGCGGCGCATATGCCGCTGGTGTGCCGATCGGGCAAATGGAGAAAATCTGGCATTCCATTAACTACACGAAGATGGTGAGAACCTTCCTTCCCACATTTCCCTGGTCGGGATGGACATCGGGAAGGCGAGCACTGCGGATGATCCATAGCACCATTGGGGATACCAAGATTGAGGATCTTCCCATCACTTATGCCGCTATCGCCACTAATCTCGAGACCGGCCTCCCATACATAGCGCGTGAGGGATCTCTTGCGCTAGCGATCCGGGCAAGCGAATCGGTCCCAGGATTGTTTCCCCCGGTATCAATCGATGGACACCTGCTGATTGATGGGGGAGTGGCAGATCCGTTGCCGGTGGACGTCGCCCGCCAGCTTGGGGCGGATGTAGTGATCGCGGTTGACGTTCTTGCTCCCCCGCCGGAAGCAAAGCTCGCCGGGGTAACTCTCCCCGATCTGCGCGATCGCATTCTGGGAGCGACCAAAGGGATCTCCCGGTCACGCAATGGGGCAGGTGAGCGGTTTTATCCTCATGTCATCTCTGTTCTGTTCAAGGTGTCGACGATCTTCCAGAAGCGCCTTGCCGCGATCACAATGCAGGCATATCCACCGGATGTATTGATCGAACCTGATTTCTCTTCCGATCCCCCACGCTATAGCGATGTGAAACACGGGATTGAGGCCGGGGTCGTCGCAGCCGAGCGCGCACTGCCGCAAATCCGCGAGTGCATCGCGGCGGGATGATTGGACGCACCCCGCTTTATTCCATCCTCGCACTGGGGATCATCGCCATCTCGTTCGGGGCGATCCTGATCCGGCTGACACACGGGGTCCCTGTGCTCACCATCGCCGCGTGGCGTCTGGGATCGCGTCGCTTTTCCTGTTGCCATTCGGCCTGCGCTCACGTTACCGCGCACATGTGGCAGCGCGCGATTGGTGGATCGGCGCGGCAAGCGGTGTGTTTCTTGCGTTCCATTTTTTGTTCTGGATCTCATCCCTGGAGAGGACATCGGTAGCGAGCTCGGTTGTCCTTGTAGACACGAGCCCGATCTTCGTCGGGCTCGGCGCGGCCCTGTTCCTCCACGAGCGACCGTCCGCAGCGCGGCGATTGGACTAGCGGTGGGCGGGGCAGTACTCATCGGATGGGGCGATTTCCGCATGCGTGGTGCGGCGTTTGTCGGCGATCTTCTCGCGGTGATCGGGGCGCTGATGGCCGCCGGCTATCTGGTCCTTGGACGGCGCGTCCGCCCGCATGTCCCCCTTCTTCCCTACCTCACTATCACCTATAGCACGGCGGCATTCGTGTTACTCGGTGGTGCGATTATCGCCCGCGTGCCGCTCGCCGGATTCGCCAGCATTAACTACCTCTACCTGGTGCTCCTCGCCCTCGGCCCACAACTCCTTGGACACAGTACCCTAAACTGGGCACTGCGCTATCTATCCGCGGGTACGGTGGCGGTGATCACCCTGGGGGAGCCGATCGGTGCCACGTTGCTCGCCTACCTCATCCTCAGTGAGCCGGTGCACTGGTTGCAGGGGCTCGGTGGAACGATCATACTAGTTGGGATCTATCTCAGTCTGTGTAGGGAGGGGGAAGCTGATGCGGGTGGATGAAGAAAGCTTGATGGCAAGCGGCAAACGTAAGATCGCATGGGTGACAGTGCACATGCCACTTCTGGCACAACTAAATGAGGAATTCCGAGAAGAAGAGCCGTTCGCCGGGCACCGGATTGGGATGAGCATCCATTTGGAAGCGAAGACGGCCCGGCTTGCGATTCTGTTGCGTGACGGCGGAGGGCAGGTGTTCATCACCGGGAGCAACCCGCTATCCACGCAGGACGACGTCGCCACTG
>CAZTJW010000077.1:0-3442 GCA_964613775.1 uncultured Thermotogae bacterium | reverse complement strand
GGCGACGACTTTCTCTAGCCGCTCGTTCCCATGCGTTGGAATGTTAAGGCCCATCTGTCTCCTCCTTAAGGGGTTCCCACCAGGACCGAGAGTGTGCCTCCTCATCTCGCCTGGGCAACTGTCCTTCCAAAAACGTGAGGCGTGCCCGTAAGAATGCAATCTCCTCCTGCAACGCGGCGATGAGTTCTGCGGATGTTCCCTGATTGGTCTGGTCTCTTGTTAAACCCGGTGAAACTTGTACGTTTCTAGCTGCTAAATAATCGGAACTAGAACGTAAAACATCACTCGCCTGCGTAATGGTTAATCCACTATCGTACAAATCCTGGAGACGCTTGAGGATCTTGAGCCCTTCTTCGGTGAGGAGAATCTGGTTGTTCGGCCCGCGGCGCAGCTCACCAGTAAGGAGGTTCTTGACCGCTTGAATCCGGTTGCGCACTTGATTTGTCGTCGAAAGGCCAAGCATCTTTTTGATGTCGTTGATCGTATACATATGACTTACAATACCACAAAGTTTTCCCGTGTGCCAGCATTGTACTGGGACAAATGATGCGGTAGTCTTTCAGCGATGAAGATACGGAAGTTGCCAGAGGCCCTTGCGCGTAAGATCGCTGCTGGTGAGGTGATCGAGCGGCCGGCGTCGGTGGTTAAGGAGCTCGTGGAAAACGCAATCGACGCAAAAAGTGAGACTATCGCGGTTGAGCTTGTCGAAGGCGGGAAGAGCGCGATCGTCGTCCGTGACGACGGAGAAGGGATGGATGCTGATGATCTGCACCTCTGCGTGGAGCGACACGCCACGAGCAAGATCGCAACTGAGTCCGACCTCGATGCGATCGCTACTTTGGGCTTTCGTGGCGAGGCGCTGGCGAGCATTGCCCAGGTTACACAAATGCGGATTGTCTCCTGCCCGCAAGATGGAGCCGCCCATGAGATCAGGGTGAGAGGCGGAAAGGTGGAAAGTGTCTCCCCAGCGGCGCGGTCGCCAGGGACAACTGTAGAAGTGAGGGATCTCTTCTTCAACGTCCCGGCACGCGCTCGGTTTCTCGGTTCGGCGCGCAGTGAATACTTCCACGCGAGCCGTGCTGTGCACCGCCTTGCGCTTGTGTTCCCTGGGATCGGTTGGTCCCTCACTCACAACGGAAAAGAGGTCTTCTCCGCTCCGGCTGCCGACCTGCGCGAACGGATCGGGCAACTCTATGGGTACGAGATCGCGCGCAAGTTGATACCGGCTGAAGGAAGTGCCGGGCACATCAAAATATCCGGGTTCATCAGCCCTCCGGACGTGAAGCGTGGAACGCGTCGTGACCAACTTTTCTGCGTAAACGGAAGACCGATCACCGATCGTGGCCTGTCCTACGTACTGGCGAATGCGTATCAGGGAATGCTACGCCGTGGAACCTACCCCCTTGCCGTCATCAGGATCGAGCTTCCGCTCGATATGGTCGATGTGAATGTTCATCCACGCAAGGAGGAGGTGCGCTTTTCCGACGCCCACGCGGTGCACGCGATCCTGGCGCGCACGCTCACCCACGCCCTTTCATCCCGTTACGTCGTCGCCTCAATCGTGCGCGAACCACCGCAGCAAACAAGCTTTTCTTCACCTGTCCGCCAGCCGCCCCTTGACTTATCCCTGAAGACAAAGCTCCACCAGTCGGCATATGCGGAAGAAAAAGTGAGGGTTAAGAGCGACCGGCGGGTGATCGGGCAACTGCAGAATACCTACCTTCTTGTGGAGAGCCCGGATGGGCTTGAAATTGTAGATCAACATATTGCCCACGAGAGAATCCTCTACGAGGGTCTCAAGGAACAGTTCGCTACCGGGAAAGTGGCGCGACAGCGCTTCCTTCTCCCCGTGCGGATTGAGCTTCCGTTCGAAGCAGCTGCCGTTGTGGAAGGGGCAAAAGATGAACTTGCCCGTGTGGGTATCGTCCTTGATGAATTTGGAGGTGGGACGTTCATCCTGCGTGAGTACCCAAGTCTGCTTGCAGAAGAACAATCCCATTACGGATTTCAACAGGTGATCGAAAAGTTGGGTGAGCTTCTCTCGCGGGGAGAAGAGGTAAAGGAGGCCATGTTCGATCACATCCTGGCTGAGCTTGCCTGCGCCGCGGCGATCAAGGCCGGAGACCGCCTCCCACTTGCTGAGCAGCAGGCGCTCGTCGATCGGCTCCTCACGATGAACAACCCGTACACCTGTCCACACGGCCGGCCCATCATATTTGCACTCTCCCGTGAGGAGTTGGACAGACGGTTCAAACGCGCTTAGGCACGAGCGATCACCTGTAGCGCGTGCGGCACGGCATTCACGGTGAACTCCCCCTCCGGCAATCGATACGGCTCGCCGTCGATGTGGGCAACCAAATGTGTCGGCGAGGAGACGGTGACTGATTTCTCCTGCCGGTAGTGAACCTTGGACAGTTTGAGGTGAGTTCCATTACGCGCCTGCGGCAAGCGGATAAACCGCTCGAGTCTGGGAAAGTCCTCGATCGCTGCAATATCAACCAATCCATCGTCGAGGTCGGCCCGTGGGGTGAGCTTGAACCCACCGCCACAGTACTTTCCATTCGCCAAGCCAAGGGAAAGCAGATTGTATTCAGCCTCCCAGTCCTCTCCCCTGAGTTTCGCCGGGAACGCCTTGAATCGGAACACCTGTTTAATTGCGGCATAAATGTATGCAGCGGTGCCGTGGACGCGCTCCATCATAAACACATCACGTGCTACTTGGGCGTCGATCCCAATCCCCAAGCCGTTCACAAAGTAGCGGTCACCGGCAACTTGGCCGAGATCAATCCATCGCTCATGACCAGTCAGTAGAAACTCGATTGCGGCGGATGGGTCAGGCGGGATTCCAAGCATACGGATGAAATCGTTTCCCAGGCCGGCGGGAATTACCCCAAGGATCGCGCCGCCACCTCCGGCAACGATCCCGTTTGCTACCTCGTTTACCGTCCCATCCCCCCCCATCGCGATGATATGGGTAAACCCGGCCTCAATCCCCATCTTCGCTACATCAACTGCTTCAAGCGGTTCGTTCGTGTAGTGGAGATCGTAGTCTATCTTGTGCCGGTCGATCGCTTCCTTTACCTTGGGGAAGAGCGCTTTGCACCGCCCGCGGCCGGCGATCAGATTAACGATGAGAAAATACTTCCGTTTGTCCATGCAAGGATCCTAGAGAAGACTGCCCCAATTGTCAAGGAACGTTATTTCAACCGTACCGCGGTCTTGTACGCGGTGGCTTCCTACCACCATCATCAGGAAGCACCCAATCCTCAGCATCTTCCCTCCTATAATTCTGCCCAGTTCCGTCCCGATTGCACCTTACAGGTAAGTGGCACGCGGAGCTGCATCACCCCTTCCATCTCATCCTTGATGAGATTCATCGCTTTATCTACGTCCTCTTCCATCGCTTCGAAGATGAGCTCGTCATGGATCTGGAGAAGCATCT
>CAZTJW010000076.1:0-3453 GCA_964613775.1 uncultured Thermotogae bacterium | reverse complement strand
ATCGGGCGGCGCAGATCGAGCTGATCGATGATCGCTCCCGGACGGAAGTCGAATACCGAAAGGACCGCTTTACGCAGGACGTCATCGGGGTAGATCCCGGTGTCGTAGGTGTCGATGTTGATCGCGAGCGGTGCAGCACGGCCGATGGCATAGGCGATCTGCACCTCCACTTCATGTGCTAGCCCAGCAGCGACGATGTTTTTCGCTACGTATCTTGCCATGTACGAGCCGGAGCGGTCGACCTTGGTCGGGTCCTTTCCAGAGAATGCTCCTCCCCCATGCGAGCCATAGCCTCCGTAAGTGTCAACGATGATCTTGCGCCCGGTCATCCCCGTATCCCCTGCTGGCCCGCCGATCACGAACCTGCCGGAGGAGTTGACCAAAAGCGCGGTGTTATCGTCAATCCATTCCTTCATCACTGGATGGATCACCTGTTCGATTACATCTTCTCGTAACTTATTTGGATCGATGTCGGGATCGTGTTGGGCGGCGATGAGGACCGCGGAGGCGCGTATGGGACGTGAGTTTTCGTACTCGATCGTCACCTGCGATTTCCCGTCCGGACGAAGGTAGGGAAGGGTTCCGTCCTTGCGCACCGCGACAAGGCGGTGAGCAAGCTTGTGGGCAAGCATGATCGGAAGTGGCATCAGCTCAGGGGTGCCGGTGCAGGCGTAGCCGTACATGACCCCCTGATCTCCGGCCCCAAGCGTGTCATAATCGTTCTTGGAAAGGCCATTTCGCACCTCTTTTGCCTTCTCCACCGCGGCGGCGATGTCCGGGGACTGGCCGTGGATCGTCGAGATCACCGCACAGTCGTGGTAGTTAAACCCATAATCCGCTTTTGTGTAGCCGACGTCCTTGATCACCTGCCGGGCGATCCGGTCGATATCGACGTACGTCTCAGTGGAGATTTCCCCCCCGACGAGGACGAGCCCGGTGGTGATAAACGTCTCACAGGCGACGTGCGCCCGCTTATCCTCAGTGATAATCGCATCGAGCACCGCGTCCGAGACGCGATCGGCGATCTTGTCCGGGTGTCCTTCGGTAACCGATTCCGATGTAAGAAAGTGCCTGCGCATTATGCCTCCTTTTAACCGTGAAAGATCCTAGCCGGGAATGCGCTCTATCGCAAGGTTTGTCCTTCGGATTCAAGGTAGGTAGAATTGATTCTATACGTTTGCAATCACGATTTGGTGGAGGTGGAAAAGCATAATAGAGAAGATACGTTTCCTGTCGATCCGCGGGCGTGAGCTGCGCCTTTTCCACTACGGCAAGGTCGATTCCACCCAGCGCGTCGCCCGCGAGCTTGTGAAAAGAGGCGCGGCTGTAGGGACGATCGTCATCGCCGATTCCCAGACCGCGGGGCACGGTCGCTACGGTCGGGAATGGGTCTCCCCGCCCGGCGGCCTCTACACATCGATCATCCTCGCCAAAGATTCGCTCCTATCTCTGCGTGCCGGGGTCGCGGTCGCGGAAATGCTCATAGATTATGGGCTTAATGCACGGCTCAAGTGGCCAAACGATGTGGTAATAGGCGAAAAGAAGATTTGCGGAATTTTAGTTGAGGAGGTTTCGGGATCGATGGCCCTTGGGATCGGGGTAAATTTGCGGGAAGCGCCGCATCCGGAATCGACGAGCGTCCTCGCCGCGTGCGGCCATGCCCCGTATCCAGAGGAAGCGCTCGCCCAAATCGTCACAAAGCTCTTCGCACCAGTACCGGATGACGTCCTGGTTGAAGAGTATCGCTCCCTGTGTGCGACGATCGGCAAGGAAGTATCCATCTCCAATGGGACGAGGAAGATCCTCGGCCAAGCGGCCGGGATCGATAAACACGGAAGGCTTCTCCTGGATACAATTACCGGAAGGAAAGTTATATCGTCGGGGGAGTGCATTCACCTGTTTGACGGCGGGGCAGGCGCGCGCTAAGCTAAGTGCAGGAGGGATAGTCGTGCTGTGGAAGAAACAGAAGCGGATCGAAGATTTAGTGCTGAAGCACCTGGAAAAAGTCGAAGAGAGCCTCGCGCGCTATCAGGAGGCGCTCTCCGCGTACATTGGTGGTGATGTCGATAAAGCGGAGGAACTCGCCCTGGCCACGCACACCGCCGAGGGACGCGCTGATGATGTGCGCCGGGAGGTGGAAGCAGCGCTGCTCGGAGGGGCGCTCCTCGCTCCATCCCGACGGGATACCCTCGAGGTGATTGAGCAGGTCGATAAGCTGGCGAACGCCGGGGAAGAGACGCTTGATTATCTCCTTTTGCAGCAGGTGGAGATCCCTGAGGACGTGAAACCGTTCATCCGTGATATCGCCGCGAAAACGGCGGAAATCGCAAGTGAAGTTAACTTGTCTATGCGTCTCCTGTTCGAGGACATGAATGCAACCCTCGAGCATACAAAGCAGATTGAGCTAAAAGAAAGCGAGGTCGACCGCATAGAGCGGGAGGTGGTAAGAGCGATATTCAACATGGATATTGACCTTGCCTGGAAGCTTCAGCTTTATGGATTGATCGAAGAGCTCGTGGAGATCTCCGACCGTGCCGAGGACCTGTCCGATCGGATCGACATGGTGGTCGCACAGCGCCGGCTATAAGCGCTAAGTCCTCTTTTCTTCGTACATTCTGCGATCGGCCTCCGCGAGAACGTGTTCAATTGGTTCCCCAGAAGCAGGGTCCCAATGAGCGATGCCGATGGATAGGGTGACGGGCTCCGGAACGAGCTCGTTGGTCTCATTTCTCTTTGCCACTGCACTTTGGATGCGTTGCTTGACTGTTTCCGTTTCTCCGTTTGTCTCGATGAGCATCACCAGAAACTCGTCACCACCGTAGCGCACGACAAGATCGGTCTCCCGTACTTGGTCGCGCAACAGATTAGCCACTGCCTGTAGTATCCTATCCCCCATCTGGTGGCCGAACCGATCGTTGATCTCCTTGAAGTGATCGATGTCGGTCATCAGAAACCCGATCGGATGTGCATACCGCTTTGCACGTGAGAATTCCCGTTCCACCACCTCGTTGAAGTAGCGCCGGTTGTACGCGCTGGTGAGCGGGTCACGAATCGCCTGTTCTTTGAGCTCATTTTGCAGACGGATGCGCGCGATCGCCTGCGTCGTGTGGCCGATGAGAAGCTCAAGGAGACGTACATCCTCATGGGAAAATGCGTTTTTCTCAGTCGATGCCACCTGGAACACCCCAAACCCTCCGATTGGGGTGCTGATGCCGGAACGAAATTCCGCGCGCGTCGGTTTGGCTGACGGTTCCTCTTCCGGGCTTCCGATGACGTAAGTCTTCCGGGTGCGGTAGGTCTTCGTGGCCAGGGTATCATCGGAGAGCAGGGCTGACCGGCTTGCTCCTGCGGGAAGGCCGTGCGATGTTCCCTTGGTGACAAGCCTGTCACCTTCGACAATGTCCAGGGTGCACAGAGAGAAGGAAAGAATCTTGTCTGCTGACTCTACTGTAA
>CAZTJW010000075.1:1938-3628 GCA_964613775.1 uncultured Thermotogae bacterium | reverse complement strand
ATGATCCCTGCCCCAATCATCGCGACGGATACGGCGATGAACAGGCTGACAAAGGCATTTCTCATCCAAAACTCCAAGGGATCAGATGCAGTTAGGATAGCCGAACAGCAGCCGGGCTTCCAATCCCTTGCCGGCATCTCTGCGACACGGTATGATCCCGCGCTGTGACCGTGCGAACAGAAACGCGTGCTAATGCCGTATCCTGGAAACGGGTGACCCCACTCTTTCTCGGCCACCTGGTAAACGACGGATTTGGAAGCTTCTTCGCACCACTCCTTCCGCTTCTGATCCACCGTCTTGATCTATCGCTCGCCATGGCTGGTTTGCTTGGGACGATCCGCGTCATCTTCGGATCGTTTACGCAGCCGGCGCTCGGGTATCTCCTCGATCGCGCCCAGCGCCCGCTGTTGGCAGTGATCGGGCCGGTACTCACCATCTTTGCGATGGGGTTTATCGGTAGGGCGATGAACGTTTGGCAATTGGCCACGCTATTGATCCTATCCGGGTTGGGAACGGCTCTGTTCCATCCAGCTAATGCCGCGCTCGTCGCCGCGACGGGCGGGGAGAAACGTGGATTGGCGATGGCGTTCTTCTCCGCCGGAGGTACACTCGGCGGCGCAATTGCCCCACTCATCATCGTCTCCTATGTGGATGCGCTCGGGATGGAGCGCACGCCGTGGCTGATCATCCCGGCTCTGGGAGTGATTGCGTGGATCGCGGTTTCCATCAACGGGAATACTTCTGCATATGGGGATTCAACCCATTTGACCAGCAGAATAATCAGCCTGCGCCACCTGCCGATCGGGCTTATCGTACTGTGGTTGGTGATCGTATTTCGTTCTTTGGCTGGGACGACATTCGGCAATTTCCTCGCGGTGTTGATCACCCAACGGGGGGGATCAACATTCACCGGTGGCGTGGGGATAAGCGTGTTCTTGCTCGCCGGTGCGCTCGGTGGATTTGCCGGAGGAAGCCTGTCCGATCGGATCGGGCCAAAACGAGTGATGCTCAGCTCATTGGCTCTAGCAAGTCCATTTCTCCTCCTATTTTTACATGGACCAACTCAACTTTCCCTGTTCTTCCTTGGTCTGGCTGGTTTCTTCTTGTTTGCGTCCACGCCGGTGGGGATTGTCGCTGCGCAGCGGCTGTTGCCGGGGAAAGTGGGGCTTGTGTCCGGGCTTGTCATGGGATTTGCCTGGGGAATGGGCGGACTCGCGTTGACCCCGATCGGCTGGCTCGCTGACCTCTACGGCCTTACCCCGGTGATGACCATCGTCTCGTTTTTCCCACTCGTTGGGGCGATGTTGGTCCTGTTCTACCGGGAGTTACAATCATCTTCGCACTAATCGATTTGCCGTTTATCGACTATCTGTTATAATAGATGATTGATGGTTTAGTGATTATGTCTGACGAGAAGCCCAACGACGAATATGAGATCGATCTTCGTGATTACCTACGTGTTCTCTGGTGGGGCAAGTGGATAATTTTGGTTACTTTCTTGGTAGCCGTTGGCACAGCGCTTGCCCTTTCCTATTCCACCCCTAAGCGATATCAAGCTGAGACGAGTTTATTGATTCTACCACCGCTGTCGCAGGAGGTAGGGGGCGAAGTAGGCGGGACGGTGTTCTCGCCGGAGACCTATAAGCGCCTCGCCCTTGCCGGCGATCTGCTGCAAACGGTCATCGAGAAG
>CAZTJW010000075.1:0-1838 GCA_964613775.1 uncultured Thermotogae bacterium | reverse complement strand
GCTCAGGTTTGGGCACAGACATTCACTGAGAAGAATACACAACTGCTCTTAAGTCGCACCGCGCAATCCTATGACTATATTAAACAGAATTTTGATGATGTCTCACAGGAATTGATGACAAAGGAGAAGGAAAAGGCCACATACCAACAGAATAACCCTCTATCGGTGGTGCAAGCGGAGGCCGATGCGCTTCAAGGCGTGTACAAATCAGATTTAGGGAACCTTCCGCAGGTCAAGCAACAGCTTACCAGCACTGAAGCGCGCCTATCCGCGTTGCAACAAGCACTGGCCCATGAACCGGAATTTTTTACGGTAAACCGCGGCTTGTCCAACGATGCGCTGTGGACATTTCTTTCCGCGTCCGGGTTAACCCCGAAAAAGCTCGCCACCTTGCCCGACTTAACGATACACGACCAGGTGTTGAACAGTACCTACGTTGCGTTACGCGGCAAGATCAGCAACACTGAGGCGGATATTGCAGCGCTGAAGCAGGAAGCCACGTATCTAGATGCGGAAGCAGGCACAGTACATGCCCGCCTTATTGAAGATGCAGCGCGCATCACTGAGATTCAATCCGCTGTGGATCAGTTCGATCGGGAAATTAAAGTGCTGCAAACAACGTATGATGACCTTGCGGCAAAGCTGCAAGACGCAAAAGTCGCACGTGCCGGGACAGCCGGACCGATAAAGATAATCGAACAGCCGGTCCTTCCGACAAACGCCATCAGCCCGAATAAGAAGATGAACGTTGCGGTTGCTGGCGTGTTGGGATTATTCGTCGGCGTACTCTTCGCGTTCTTTGCCCATTTCCTCTATGGAGAGAAATCGACATGAAACTCATTTCCGCGCCGGAGTTGACTTCCCCATTTATTTTGGTCTAATCTCTGCCTAAGCTTATAAAAGGAGGCTGAAATGCAGCTACGGCGTACGCTGGTGGGGCTTGTCTTTGCGGTCCTTGTGATAGGGGTAATCGGTTGGGGCCAGGGAGTGGTGATCAACGAGGTGGCGTGGGCAGGGACTCTAGCGAGCCCGAGTGATGAGTGGATCGAGCTTTTCAATACATCAAACTCCACAGTCGATCTCACGGGGTGGACGCTTGCATTCGGAAAAAAGGTGATCGATTTGGGAAGCGGTAAGGAAACCGTAATT
The DNA here is from genome assembly GCA_964613775.1 of uncultured Thermotogae bacterium. Taxonomy (GTDB): domain Bacteria; phylum Bipolaricaulota; class Bipolaricaulia; order UBA7950; family UBA9294; genus S016-54. The sequence continues at coordinate 689 of CAZTJW010000075.1, read as the reverse complement.
GCACCGGGTGGTTACTTCCTCCTTGAACGAAGCAACGATAATACAATTGCCGACGTCACGGCGGATCTCATCTACACGGGAACCCTCTCCAACGGGGGTGCAGTGATCAAACTGATCGATGCCACCGGCAAGGTAGTTGATACGGCGAACGCGAAGCAGGAGAAGGGTTGGGCTGCAGGAAGCGCCGCAACCGGGGAACTGCCTTACGCATCGATGGAGCGGATCGACCCGCGTGGCCCGGATGTACCGAGCAACTGGAAGACGAACGATGGGGTGCATCGCGCCGGCCACGACGCCGCGGGAAACCCGATCAACGGAACTCCCAAAGCGGAGAATTCGGCGACCATCGCCTACACGACGGTGCCGCAGGTAACGGTGACCGCTCCCGGAGAAGAAGGGGAGAAGGTAACCGGGGTGTACGTGATCGCGTGGACAGCGCATGACCCGGACGGCGACGATGCTGCGCTCAAGATCGACATCTACCTGTCCGCGGACGGCGGGAAGACCTGGGAAATTCTCGTCAGCGGGCTGGCCAACAGTGGTTCGTACGCGTGGGACACGAGCGGGATCAGCGCCGGGGATAACTACCAGTTGAAGGTCATGGCGACCGATCCCAACGCCCTCTCCGGGAAAGGGGAAAGCCCGATCTTTTCCGTTTCACGCTCCGATTGATGTGGCCTTACGGCGGG
>CAZTJW010000074.1:0-3722 GCA_964613775.1 uncultured Thermotogae bacterium | reverse complement strand
ATGACGGTGACCATGATCATGGAGAACACCGTGAAAGCAGCGGAAAACCTCGCATGACGGACATTGGGTCTTACAGGCTTTTGCTGACTTGCTCATTACCGCTAGCTCCTCTTATCAATATTAAGCCGAGAACGATCTTGCTCAATTTGAAGAGCAGACCCCGTTGTCAACGATAACCACCATGGCCTCTTTCTTGGTTTAATCACGCACAGGGCATCTCCAACAGGGCTCCTGCTTGCTTTCACCGTTCTATTCCCATAAGATCGCGTGAAAGGAGGCGAAGGATGAAACTTCTTTTGATCTACGCTGATCGCTTCGGCTATCGGACGACGTTGAAGACCATTGACTCGGAACCGGATCGGGACGAGACCGAAGCGATCGAGAGCGCCCTGGTCGGGTTTATCCACCTCGAGAAATCGGACGAAGCCGACCCCGCTGGGATCGAGACGAAGCTCGTCAAGAATTTGAAGTGGGCGGCACGGAAGAACGAAACAACACGTATTGTCCTTCACTCCTTTGCCCACCTCGCGGAGAGCAAGGCCTCCCCAGAGTTCGCCAAGAGGGTCTTAGACGGCGCACAGGCCCGGCTTATCAAATCGGAATATGAGGCGACCCAAACGCCGTTCGGCTACTTCCTCGATCTTGAGGTCTCCGCCCCTGGAAGGCCATCAGCGCGGATCTTTAAGAGCTTTTGACGCACGCAGCATGTCCGGGACTCCGTGGCCTTACCAATGATTTGTCGAACTCGGTGCGGAAAGCTACCATGTTTCCCTGATGCACCGAGATAAATGGGGTGAGCACGAGGGAACCGTGAAGCAAAAATTGAAGGATGCGCTGATTGCGGCGATAAGAACCGCGGAAACGACCATTCCCACCGACGTCCGAACCGCACTCGCCCGGGCGCTTGCTCGTGAGGTTACCCCCCGGGCACGGTCCACCCTCGCTACTATCCTGGAAGATATAAAAATAGCGCACCGCGATTCCCTCCCGATGTGCCAGGACACCGGGATGCCGACGTTCTTCGTCACCGCGGGGGTGGCTAGCCCGTATCTTGCGATCGTTAACGAGGCGATTTCCCAAGCAGTGGCTGACGCGACCTTGTCCGTCCCGTTGCGCCCGAACACCGTCGATCCATTCACCGGGAAAAACCCAGGAAATAACCTGGGCAGGGGAATGCCGGTCATCAATTGGGATGTCGTGCCCGGGGGCGAGATCTCGATCGATATCCTGCCCAAAGGCGGCGGAAGCGAGAACATGAGCGCACTCAAGATGCTCGTTCCCAGTGCCGGAATCGCTGGGATAAAGGAAACCGTGGTTGAGCACGTGATCGCGTGCGGCGGCCTTCCCTGCCCACCGACGATTATTGGGGTAGGGATCGGCGGTGGAGCTGCGTGCGCCATGCGCCTCGCCACGCGAGCGCTGCTGCGTAATGTCGGGGACCATCATCCGAATCCCGAGGTGGCGAAACTTGAGCAGGAGTTGCTCGCGCTCATCAACCAGACCGGGGTTGGACCGATGGGGCTTGGGGGAAAAACAACCGCCCTCGCTGTGCACGTCGAGTACGCGATGCGCCACCCCGCGTCGCTTCCTGTGGGGATCGTGCTTCAGTGCTGGGCTGACCGGCGGGCGCAGGTGCGGATCCGCCCAGACGGACACGTCGAGGTGAGCTGATGACGCGGATGATCGCGCTTCCCGCAGATATCGGGGAGGTGGAGCACCTTCGCGTTGGGGACACGTTCTACCTGACCGGTATGGTGTTCACCGCCCGCGATACCGCGCACCAGTTGCTCCTCGAGCGGCACGAACAAGGGGAAAAACTGCCAGTTGACCCGTCCGGTATGGCCTTGTATCACTGTGGTCCGCTCGTAAAACGGGAGAATAGTGCGTGGCGCGTCCTCTCCGCTGGGCCGACGACGAGCATGCGCATGGAGGCGGCAGAGTCTCGGTTTCTCGCCGTCTTCCATCCGCGGATCATTATCGGGAAGGGCGGAATGGGCCAATCTACCCAGACGGCACTCATGCGGGAGAAGGCAGTTTACGCCCACTTCACTGGTGGGGCAGGGGCGCTCGCAGCAAAGTCGATCGACCGGGTGGATAACGTCTTGTTCCTGGATAAATTGGGGATGGCGGAGGCGGTATGGGTCCTCCATGTGACTAGGTTTGGCCCCCTTCTAGTGACGATGGATTCCCAAGGTGGAAATCTCTATCGCGATCTAAAAAAATCTATCTCTGCAAATAAGCGCAGGATCGCACACATGATTGAAAAGGAGCGGAAATGGCCGAGCGATTAAGCGAGGAGGAACTGAAGCGGCGCGCGGAGCTTCCGGGCAGGCTTGCACCGAGGTGGCACGCGTTCTACCGCGGGAAGGTGGAGACGTCCCTCAAGTGTGCGGTAACGGGCTTCTCCGACCTCGGGATCTGGTACACCCCGGGGGTAGCCGCGCCGTGCCGGGAGATCAAGGATGATTCAAGCAAGGTGTTCGACTACACGAACAAGGCGAATACGGTGGCGATTGTGTCCGACGGATCGCGCGTCCTCGGGCTGGGGAACATCGGACCGCTCGCCGGGCTGCCGGTGATGGAGGGGAAGGCACTCTTGTTCAAGTACCTCGGTGGGGTGGGAGCGTTTCCGATCATGCTCGACACACAGGATCCTGATGAGATCATCCAGGCGGTGCGGTGGATCGCGCCATCGTTCGGCGGGATCAACCTGGAGGATATCGCAAGCCCAAAGTGCTTTTACATCCTTGATCGGCTGCGGCAGGAGCTCGACATCCCGGTGTGGCACGATGACCAGCAGGGGACAGCGGCGATCGTCCTTGCTGGGGTGATAAACGCCCTCAAACTTGTGGGAAAGCAGTTAAATAAGGTAGAAGTGGCGCAGCTTGGGGTTGGGGCAGCGGGAAGCGCGGTGATGCGCGTATTGATCAAGGCCGGGATCCCGGCGGAGAACTTCCGCGTGGTGGACATCGTGGATGGGAAGCCGACCGTCCTTACCCCGGATATGAACCTCGAGCGGCTTTTCCCTTACCGGGGGGAGATGCTCTCTCACACGAACGGTGCGGGGGTGCGGGGGTCAACCGCGGATGCGCTACGCGGTGCTGATGTGGTGATCGCGTTTACCCGTCCTGGGCCGGGCACGATTAAGCCGGAGTGGCTACAGGGGATGAACCGGGACGCGATTGCATTCTTCATGGCCAATCCGATCCCGGAGATCTGGCCATGGGAGGCAAAATCGGCCGGGGTGCGGGTCGTCGGGACCGGCCGGGCGGACTTCCCCAACCAGGTGAATAACTCGATCGGCTTTCCGGGAATCTTCCGCGGGACGCTGGATGTGTTCGCCAAGACAATCACTGATGAGATGGCAATCGCTGCCGCCCACGCGATCGCGGAGACGGCGGAGAAGAAGGGTATCCACGAGGAGTACATTGTCCCCACGATGATGGAGAAAGAGGTGTTCGTGAACGAGGCGGTTGCCGTCGGGCTGAAGGCGATTGAGCAGGGGGTCGCCCGCCGCGTCCTCACCGCGGACGAGCTGCGCCGCGCGGCGGCGGAAAAGATCAACCACGCGCAGGGGGAGACGAACGCGCTGATGCAAGCAGGGTTAATTCCCCCTCCGCCAGGCGCTAGGCATCCCGCAATGGATAACCGTTAGGAGTAGGTCCCACCCTTTCTCCGGTGAGATCCAGAAACAGGTATGTCGACGTCGGATACAAACTTGG
>CAZTJW010000073.1:0-3888 GCA_964613775.1 uncultured Thermotogae bacterium | reverse complement strand
CTGACCAGCGATACCTCATTTCAACCTCCTTTTGAGCTATATGATAGCACGATCAGAATCAGAGCATCCACCTTGATCAAAATACCGGTTAGCGGTAGGCTCTCCCAACTGTAGGAAGGAGGAGAACATGAGAATAGTCGTCACCGGTGGGGCCGGGTTCATCGGGTCCCACATCGTTGATGCGTACATCGCCGCTGGGCATGAGGTACTTGTGATCGATGATCTTTCGAGTGGTCATAGGGAGAACCTGAACCCAAAGGCAAGGTTTGCGAAGCTTGACATACGGGATCCAAAACCAGTAGGGAAGGTCTTTTCCGATTTTCGCCCCGAAATCGTGAACCACCACGCTGCCCAGATCGATATCCGCCGCTCGGTCGCCGATCCGGTCTTCGACGCTTCGGTAAACATCCTCGGCTCGATCAACCTCATGCAAGAAGCAGTAAAGCACGAGGTAAAGGGGTTCATCTTCGCCTCATCCGGTGGAGCAATCTACGGGGAGACGCCACGGCCAGCCCAGGAAACAGCAGCAAAAGCCCCGATAAGCCCGTATGGGGCGGCGAAAGCGGCAGTGGAGAACTACCTTTTCACCTACAAACGGACGTTCGGCCTCAATACCGTGGCCTTGCGCTACGGGAATGTCTACGGCCCGCGCCAGGACCCGGGCGGCGAGGCGGGGGTGGTGTCAATCTTCACCGGGGCGATTCTCTCTGGAAAGACCCCAACGATCTTTGGAAGTGGCGATCAGGTGCGCGACTACGTCTACGTCGGCGACGTCGCACACGCCAACCTGTTGGCAATCAGTTATCTCGGCTCTTCTTCCCCGGTTCCTCAAACCCCGGATGAGCTTGCGTTCAACATCGGATCAGGGGTTTCTACATCAGTGAACGACCTTTATATGAAGCTTTCCGCGATCATCGGCGATGACCGTCCAGCAGTGCACGGCGACCCCCGGCCGGGAGAGCTGATGGAAAGCAGGCTTGATATCTCCCGCGCCCGCGCCGTGCTCGGGTTCATTCCCCAGGTTGAGTTCAAACAGGGCTTGCGAAAGGTGGTTGAGTGGCTGAAGGAAGGGTAAACGCCCTCCTCTTTTTCGGCACGCGACCGGAGGCAATCAAGCTCGCCCCGGTCATCCGAATGCTTGAGGAAAGCGAGATATTCGACCCGATCGTCTGCGTAAGCGGGCAGCACCGAAAGCTCCTTTATCAAGCTTTGGAGGTCTTCTCCATTGTCCCTAAATATGACCTTTCGGTGATGATCCCCAACCAGAGCCTTTTCTACCTCACCCAGACGGGCCTCGCCCGCGTTGAGCCGATACTTGAAAAAGAACGGCCAGACCTTGTCATCGTGCAGGGTGACGCGCAGACCGCGTTCGTGGGAGCGCTCGGAGGCTATTACAAGAGGATCCCGGTGGCACACGTGGAGGCAGGGCTGCGCACAATGGATAAATATTCCCCGTTTCCCGAGGAGATAAACCGCCGGCTCATCGACCACATCTCGGATCTTTTGTTTGCTCCCACACAGACCGCGAAGCAAAACCTCGTCTCCGAGGGGATCGATCCGGGGGCAATCTTCGTCACCGGAAACACAGAGATCGATTCCCTCCTCTACGTGCGCGATCACATCCCGGCAAAGGTACGGTTCGACCTTCCTGGGAGGATTGTGCTTGTTACTGCTCACCGCCGCGAGAGTCTGCCCACGGGGATCGCGCAGATCTGCACGGGATTGCGCCGTCTTGCTGCACGCAATCCTAATGTCACCATCGTCTATTCTGTCCATCCCAATCCGCATGTGCAAAAGGTAGTGTCCAATGAGCTTGCGGGGATAGACCGCATCAAACTGATCGATCCCCTCGACTACGCGTCCTTCGTTCACCTCATGGCCTCTTCCACCCTCATCCTCACCGACTCGGGCGGGATCCAGGAGACAGGAGCTGCTCTTCATATCCCCGTTCTCGTCCTGCGGAATAAAACCGAGCGCGTGGAGGGGGTGGAAACAGGAGCTGCTCGTATCATCGGGACCGACCCAGAAATGATTGTTTCCGAGAGCGAGCGGCTCCTGCACGATCCGAATGCCTATTCTCAGATGCAGGAAGCGACAAATCCTTATGGGGATGGGCAGGCGGCCCAACGCATTGTAAAGTTTTTGGAAGGGAGATTCTCATGAAAAATTGCTATGCCGACCTTCACTTACACACAACTGCCTCCGATGGAACGCAGACGATCCCCGAGCTCGTCACCCGTGCTAAGGGAATTGGGCTTTCCATCATTGCGATTACCGATCATGACACGGTCTCTCCAGACCTCCTTTCTCGTACAACCAAATTGAAAGGGATTGAAGTGATTACTGGAGCCGAGTTTAAGGTCGATTTCGACGGAATTCGTGGCGAACTTCTTGGCTACTTTATGGACCCACATGCAAACGCGCTCAAAGAGCTTTTCGCAACTATGCATGCCGCACGGGAGAGACGAATGGAAGACATGGTTGCCCGCTGTCGCGACTACACCGGGGCCGACATCTCGATCGGCGAAGTGAGAAAACTGGCCGCTGGGAGCATCGGCCGACCGCACTTAGCGCAGGTTCTTGTGGAAAAGGGTGTTGTCGCCAGCAAGCGGAAGGCGTTCGATGAACTTATCGGAAATGATAAGCCGTGTTATGTCGCGATCAAAAAGCCCAATTTCCGCGACGTTGCGCGCGCGGTACATGAAGCGGGAGGGGTAACCTCAATTCCCCATCCATGCCTATTCGATGTGCCGGACTGGAGGGACTTCTTGGCCGCCGTGAAAAACGAAGGGGTAGACGGGGTGGAAGTATTCTACGCCTACGACAAACCGGAGACGCTCACCGCTGATCCCCTGGAGATACTTTCTCTCGCACGTGAGCACGGATTTCTCCTCACCGGCGGATCGGATGACCACGGGCCGGGTTCGGTGCGTGAGGCATTGGGCCGAATAAGGGTTCCATGTAAGTACGTGGAGCAGTTGCGCGCGTTTGCGCAGGCATGATCTTCGTTGATGTCCTTCTTCCAGTATTTCTCGTCGCTGGCGCCGGATATACCGTTGCCAAGCTGACGCGGATTGATCCAACCATCCTCACCAAGATCGTGTTCTACCTTCTCACCCCGGCGCTCATCTTCCACGTGTTGTACACGCGGCCGGTCACCGGAGGAGAGCTTACGGATACGTTGTTGTTTGTCTTCCTGCTTCACGGACTGTTGTTTGTGATCGGGCATCTCAGCGCATCCGGCATGCACGCCGACCGCGACACAAGGGCAGCAACCGTGCTCACTATGTCGTTGAGCAACACGGGAAACTACGGGTTGCCAATCCTTTTATTCGCGTTCGGGGACAAGGGATTTGCACTGGGGATGCTGTACATCCTCGGACACATGGCGTTTCAGATCACGTTTGGGGTGGCAACCGCGGCATGGAACAAGGACACTGGGCTGTGGCGATTGCCCCTCAACCTTCTCAAAGTACCGTGGCTCTACGCGTTCGCGCTTGCTCTTGTCCTGCGTGGGACAGGAACCGCGCTTCCCATACCAATCGATCGGCCGATCGAGCTCCTCGCTCAGGCGGCGATCCCGATGCAGTTACTCCTGCTCGGGGTACAGCTTGCGCAGGTGCAGCTTACAGGGCTCATGCGTGAGGCAGTTCCGCTTGCCGCGGCGAAGCTAATCCTTCCACCGCTCATTGCCTGGGGGCTCACCTTCGTTTTAGGGATTCATGGCCTTTTGCGATCGGTCCTCATCGTCGAAGGAAGCACCCCAAGCGCGGTGAACTCCCTTATCCTTGCGCTCCAGTACAACCGCCGGCCCGACCTCGCCTCATCGGTAGTCCTGCTTACCACCGTCGGAAACATTGTCACAATGGGGATATTGCTCACGCTGCT
>CAZTJW010000072.1:0-3888 GCA_964613775.1 uncultured Thermotogae bacterium | reverse complement strand
ATAAAGCCCTTGGGGAGTGTAATAACCGGCTTAAGGATTTATTACACCCCCCAAGCTACGCAAGATTCTGTGGCATTGTACCCCCATGAACCAAGGTTTGATGACTGGCTTGGGTGCGGCGTTACTTCTGGGATAGCGACGCAGCACATCAAATTGCTGCATGCGGGCTAACTCCGCTAATGCCCTGTATGGCTTGCTGTGGGGTCCTTTACTCTGTCATCCGTCCAACGCGAGCGAGTGACAATCTTCGTGCCGAAAAACTTGAAATATTAATCTTTAAGTGTATACTAAATGCCAAATCTATAAACAAGAAGGTGGCACGAGTGCTACAAAAAGGTGTGTTGACGGTTGGGCTGGTCGCCCTGTTGCTTGTCGGAGTAGGTCTCGGCGCAAGCGCAACTGCAGTAAAAATGGCGGGATCGACGACTGTCCTTCCAATTGCGCAGGCAGTGGCGGAGACACTCGCCAACAAGTACGACATCGAGGTTTCTGGTGGCGGGTCCAGCGTCGGCATCGCCTCGCTGCTCGATGGGACGACTGATATCGCCGATCATTCCCGCCCGATCAAACCATCCGAATATAAGAAAGCGGTAGAAAATGGGATCTACCCGTTCACGTTCCACATTGCCAACGACGCGGTGGCGGTGATCGTCCATCCGTCCAACCCGGTGAACGACTTGACCCTAAGCCAATTGAAGGATATCTACACCGGCAAGATTACTGACTGGAAGCAAGTCGGGGGCAAGGATGCACCAATCGCTGTGGTATCGCGCGACAGCTCGTCAGGCACATTTGAGACGTGGGAAAAAATTGTGATGAAAGGGGAGCCTGTTACCTCTAGCGCGATCTTTACCACATCTAACGCCGACGTGGCGAACGAGATATCACGCAACCCGGACGCGATCGGGTACGTAGGATTAGCATACCTGAACCCACAGTTGAAGGCGATCACAGTCAATGGCAAGAAGGCGACTTTGGCTGCTGCGATCAACTACACTTATCCGATTGTCCGACCGCTGTTCATGTCGACGAGCGGGTTTCCTGCTCCCGGTCCTGTGCGTGACGTAATCCTGTTCGTCCTGTCCGACGCTGGGCAGAAGATTGTTAAGGAAGTGGGCTACGCGCCAATCCGGCACCTGCCGTAATCGGCCTTTCCTTTGTCCCCCAGCGGGAAAGATGGCACAGTTTGCCCCGCTTTATTTTTGCTTCGCTCTTGAAATTAAGCGCCCAATAGATATAATAGTTGCCAAAAGTATATATAAAATCCAGAAAGAGGGAATGACGAAAGAAAAACTACACAGAAAAATGCCGATCTCCCCGAGACGTAGATGGGACAAAGCGATATTCTTCCTGGGAGCGAACGTTTCCCTTATCGCCTTAGGGCTCATCTTCTTTTTCATCTTTTGGGAGGCATTGCCACTATTCCACAAGGTGTCGATCGTGGAATTCTTCGGGCCAACGTGGCTTCCGACATCCAACCCGCCGCAGTTTGGAGCGCTACCGATGATCGCTGGGTCAGTGCTTGTCACCATCTCCGCGCTTGTAGTTGCAATCCCGATTGGTTTTGCCACAGCGGCGTTCATCGCCGAGATCGCCTCCGGGATACTTAAAGACGTTGCCAAATCGATCATCGAGATCCTCGCCGGCATTCCGTCCGTAGTGTACGGATTCTTTGGGCTCGCCGTCCTTGCACCGTTCATCCAGGCGGTATTTAACCTCCCTACCGGGCGCACCGCACTCACCGCATCGATCATCCTCGCGGTGATGGCCCTGCCCACGATTGCCAGCCTTGCGGAGGACGCCCTCACCGCAGTGCCTGCCTCCTACCGCGAGGCGTCGATGGCGGTAGGCGCAACGCGCTGGCAGACGATCTGGCGGGTGACGATCCCGGCAGCGGGCTCCGGGCTGCTCGGGGCGGCGATCCTCGGGATGGGGAGGGCAATCGGGGAGACGATGGCCGTGTTGATGGTTGCCGGGAACTCCCCCCAGCTCACCACATCCCTGCTCAAGCCGGTGCGAACGATAACCGCAGGGATTGCCCTGGAAATGGCTGAAACCCCGTTCGGAAGCCTACATTACCACGCTTTGTTCAGCTTGGGCGCGCTCCTTCTTGTGATAACACTCGCGATGAACTGGACGGCGGAGTGGTTTAGAGGACACGTGGCGAGGAGGCAACGGAAGTGAACGGATCGCAGCGCAGGCGAATCGCGCAGATAGCGGCGTTTTCTTTGCTCGGGTTCACCAGCCTATCCGCGTTCATCGCTCTCGGGGTGCTCCTCTACTTCATGATCTCCCAGGGAGGGCGCGCGATAAGCTGGAAATTCTTGACGGCGTTTCCCCGCCATGGGATGACACAGGGCGGGATCTATCCCGCGATCGTGGGAAGCTTCTACCTGGCGACGGGATCGATCGCCGCCGCGTTCCCCTTCGCAGTAGCGACCGCGATCTGGCTTTCCGAATATGCACGCACTGGCCTGTGGGTACGAATGATCAGGGTAGGGGTGAACTCGCTCGCTGGGGTACCGTCGATCGTGTTTGGGTTATTTGGCCTCGCGTTCTTCGTGAAGATGCTCGGATTCGGGGTGTGCGCTCTCTCCGGAGCGTTAACGCTGGGATTATTGATTCTGCCGATCATCATCAGGGCGGCGGAGGAAGCGCTCAGGGCCGTGCCGAGAAGCTTCCGCGAGGGAGCACTCGCCCTCGGTGCGACGCAGTGGCAGACCGTCAGGACAGTCGTCCTTCCCGCTGCTCTACCAGGGATTCTCACGGGAGCGATCCTGGGGGTGAGCCGCGCGGTCGGAGAGACGGCGCCGATCATGTTCACCGCTGCCGCGTTTTACATGGGGCACCTCCCAAGATCGCCATTCGATAAGGTAATGGCCCTTCCCTATCACATCTACGTAATGGCGACGGAGAGCCCAAATTACTGGCAGACGAAAGACTTGCAATTTGGAGCAGCACTCGTCCTCCTCGCCCTTGTCCTCACCATGAACATCGGGGCGGTGATCTGGAGGACGCGCCTTAGAAGGAGGAAAAAATGGTGATAAACGTTGCGGAAGTTGAAGGGGTGCAAACAGCCGTAAGATGGATAGATCGTCGTGCCATCTCCCAGGCAGTCATCGAGGTTGAGCACTTAAACTTCTACTACGGGCGGGAACGGGCATTGCGAGACATCTCGGTCTCGATCCCTCCAAAGATGGTGACCGCGATCATGGGCCCGTCCGGATGCGGAAAGAGCACGTTTTTGCGCACTCTCAATCGGATGTACGAACTGATACCGGGGACGCACGCAGAAGGGGAGATCCGGTTCGCCGGCGAGGACATCTTCAAGATGGATCCAGTAAGCCTACGCAGCAGGATCGGGATGGTCTTTCAACAGCCGAACCCATTCCCAAAATCGATCTACGACAACATCGCTTACGGACCGCGCGTACGCGGGATCAGGCGGCGGGCGGCCCTAAATGATATCGTGGAACAGAGCCTGCAGCGGGCCGCGTTGTGGGACCAAGTTAAGGACAAGCTACGGAAAAGCGCGTTCTCCCTCTCCGGCGGCCAGCAACAGCGCCTGTGCATCGCCCGTGCCCTCGCGGTCCGCCCACAGGTACTGTTGATGGATGAGCCCTGTTCATCCCTTGACCCGCAGGCGAGCGCTCAGATCGAGGCAACAGCACGCGAATTGGCGGAGGATCTTACCGTGGTAATTGTCACACATAACCTGCAGCAAGCGGCACGGGTGAGCGATTACGTGGGGGTCTTCTTAACCGGAGGTGTCCTCACCGAGTTCGGGCCGACAAAGGAGGTATTTGAACAGCCGCACGATCCACAGGTGAAGGACTACCTCGCCGGAAGGTTCGGTTGATATGGGATAGTTCATCTTCCTGGGCACTG
>CAZTJW010000071.1:0-3935 GCA_964613775.1 uncultured Thermotogae bacterium | reverse complement strand
CTGGATTTGGGATGCAGTGAGCGAGCTCGAGTCGAAGATCGTCTCCGGGAGCATTGTGGTCCCCACCGCGAATACCCTCGACCAGATGAAGGCCATCCGTGCGAAGTACCCTCTGGAGAAGTAACGTTCAATAAATCGCAGGGGGAGGAAGCAGGTGCTTTCCTCCCCCATATTATGTAAATAGGATCAAAGTGAAAGCAATTTTCTCATCGGTACGGCCGCTTTCGGAATCACTCCTCGCTGGGTTCATTGGGCTCCTCAGTGGGGCGATTATCATGCTAATCTTCGGGTACAACCCGATCTCCGCGTATGTCGCGCTGTTTATCGGCGGTTTCGGCGATCTGTATGGGTTTTCCGGCACATTATCCCACGCCACCCCGTTAATTCTCACTGCACTCACGTTTGCAATTGGGCTGCGCGGCGGGCTGTTTAACATCGGCGCGGAAGGCCAGGTGTACGTGGGTGCGTTGGCCGCGGTATCTATGAGCTACATTCATCTTCCCATTGGGATCCATCTCATTATCACCCTCATCGTCGCCATGCTTGCCGGAGCGCTATGGAGCATTGTTCCCGCGATCCTAAAGGTGATGCGCGGTGTGCACGAGGTCATATCAACGATCATGTTTAACTGGATTGCCCATTTCCTCGCGTTTTATCTGATTGCCAATGTGCTCGTCGACCCGCAAAGAGCGGAAAAGACGATCAGCATTCTCCCGAGCGCACGCTTTCCGTTGCTCACCCCGGGGACAAGTTTAAGCTACGGCATCTTTGTATCGTTGTTCGCCGCCGTGGTAACCTACTTCTTTTTGTGGCACACCACAACGGGGTTTGAGATTCGGGCGGCGGGGTTCAACCCGCATGCGAGTCACTACGCCGGCATGGCGACGTGGAAGACGGGGATACTCGCGTTTATCCTCGGCGGGTTCACCGCCGGGCTGGCCGGAGCGGTGCAGATCATGGGACGACCGCCAACTTATGCAATCCTCACCGGGATGCCGCTCATCACCAACCTGGGATTCGATGGACTGGGGGTGGCGATGGTTGGACGGAACAATCCGATCGGGATCATCTTCGCCGCCATATTCTTCGGTGGCCTGATCGCTGGCGGACGGATGATGCAGCTCTCCGCCGGGGTGCCACTGGAGATGATACGAATGGTGGAGGGAATCATGATTGTAACGTTGTCGATCCCCGAGCTCGCCAAGCTGCTCCGGACATATGGAAGCCGCCTGGTTGTCTGGAGGCACGGCTGATGCTCAGCGCGTACTTTTGGGGGATACTATTTGACTCCTTGCATGCGATGGTTCCTATCACTCTTGCTGGAGTGGGAGAGGTGATCGGAGAGACGGCTGGGTTGTTCGATATCGGTCTTGAGGGAATCATGCTCATCTCCGCGTTTACCGGAGCAATGGGCGCAAACGCGGCCGGCCCGAGTGCGGGTATGTTGGTCGGGCTCGGCACTGGCCTTGCAATTGGCTTTGTGTTTGGAGCGATTTCTACCTATCTTAAAGGGGATCAAATGATCATCGGGGTGGGGATCAACCTATTCGCTCTCGGGTTCGTCGACTTTGGCTTGGTTTACCTGGGCACACCCGGATTCACCCAGGTGCACCACCAGATGGCAACCATTCACACGCCGGTCGGGAGCCTATCCCCCCTGATCTTCCTCACCCTTGTCCTCCCGTTTTTCATCTATTACCTCCTCGAACACACGCAGCTTGGGCTGAAGCTGAAGGCGGTGGGGGAGAACCCGGCGGCGGCCGATGTCGCGGGAATACGCGTTAACCTACTGCGTATGTTGGCCACAGCAACGGGAGCATCGCTTGCTGGACTGGCCGGCGCCTACTTGAGCGTCGACTGGCTCGGTTCGGTGACCAAGGAGATCTCCGCCGGACGGGGATTTATCGCCCTGGCCACGGTGGTGTTTAGCGGATTGAACCCGCTTCTCACCCTGCTCGGCGGATTCGTCTTTGGGTTCTTCGATGCTCTCGGCACATGGGTTGCGAACCTCCCCGGGATCAAGGACGTGGTCCCGTGGCAGTTCCTGAGAATGACTCCGTACGTTGTTACCTTGCTCGTTGTTGCGGGAGTGATCGGGCGGGTGCGGTTTCCCAAGGCACTCGGCAAGCCATATATTCGCGAATAGTTAGCGGGCGCCCGCCATAAGCGATCCGATCTCCTCGCGATTTGCCTCTTGCCCGTCCATGATCGCAACCATCCTGCCTTCAAACATCACCCCAATGCGGTCGGCGAGGGACATCACCTCGTCTAAGTCTTCCGACACGAGGAGGATCGCGGCGCCCTCCTTGCGCAGGCTCATGAACAGATCCCATGTCTGGTTGATTGCCCTGGCATCGAGCCCCTCAGTGGGGTGGACCGCAATGAGGAACTTCGGGCGGCGCCATGTCTCCCGCCCGAGGATGAGCCGCTGGATGTTCCCACCGGACAAGATCCGCGTCTCCGTCTTCCACAAGTCGGGGACAATGGCGCGAAACGTCCTTACGATGTTCTTGGCGTGTTTTGTGATCCGCATCCGATTGAGGATACCGTGATTGGAGAACGGAACAGTGCGGTAGTCCTTAAGCATGATGTTTTCTGCTACCGTCATTCCTTCAACTATACCTATTTCACGCCGTTTTTCTGGGACGTGACCAGTGCCTGCTTTGATAAACTCGCGTGGGGAACAGTTGGTCATATCCTTCCCGAATAGGGTCACCTTCCCACGCGTGGTCGGGCGCAACCCACTCAGCACCTCCACCAGCTCGGACTGGCCGTTTCCTGCGATCCCGGCAATCCCGAAGATCTCCCCCGCGTGGATGGAAAACTCTACCCCGTTTAGTACTGGTTTCCCTCCCGCGCCGCCGGCGTGCAGATCTTCCACCCGGAGGATCACCTCTTCCGCCCCGTGTGGCTCGCGCTCAATGTAGGTGGGGGTATGGGTGCCGAACACCCACTGGGTCAATTCCTCCTCCGTCGTTTCAGCGGCGAGCCGCGTCCCCATCATCTTTCCCAACCTGAGGACGGTTACCCGATCGGAGACCTTCATCACCTCCTTCATCTTGTGGGTGATGAACACGATCCCGTAACCCGCTTTAGCCATCTCACGCAGGATGGCGAACAGACTATCCGCCTCCTCCGGGGTGAGAAGCGACGTCGGTTCGTCAAGGATGAGCACCTCGGGATCATGATAGAGCACCTTCAGGATCTCCACGCGTTGCTGTTCCCCGGCCGAGAGGTCCTCCACCCGCGCCTTGGGATCGATCTTGAACCCGAACCGGCGCGACAATTCGGTCAGCTTGCGCTCCACCTGCGAAAGTGGCCATGAAAAATTGCCCGCCGCAAGGCCAAGGGTCACGTTCTGCGCTACGGTGAACGTGGGCACAAGCATCAGTTCCTGATGGACCATCCCGATTCCCTTTGCCAGTGCATCCCGCGGCGAGCGGAACGACACCTCCTCCCCCTTGAAGTACAGCTTTCCGCTTGTGGGGAAGTAAAAACCGGACAGGATGTTAGCGATCACCGTCTTACCCGCGCCGTTTTCACCGAGCAGGGTATGCACCTCGCCAGCGCGGACGTCAAAGTCAATGTGATCCAAAATGAGGGTTTCCCACACACCGGGGAATCCCTTCGATACGCCCTTCGCTTCCAGAAGAACCTCTCCTGAACGGAAACGGCGGTCATCCGTAGGGTTCAACGCGACCATTTCTCCTTTTCATCCCGCAATTTATAAGTGAAATGCACCGTGGAATCAACGTTGGAAGCTGTTTTAACCTACGTTGGATTGATGTCGGCGGATGATTTCGCTTCGCATCGTGTCTTGACACGCTTATATCCGCAAGTTACAATCGCGTTTGATCGGCGTACGCCAGCGTAGCTCAATCGGTAGAGCAACTGACTTGTAATCAGTAGGTTGCCAGTTCGACTCTGGCCGCTGG
>CAZTJW010000070.1:0-4043 GCA_964613775.1 uncultured Thermotogae bacterium | reverse complement strand
TTTATCGCTCCGATATTCAAGCCGTGTGGGTTCGGTGAGTGGCAGGCGGCAGTGAGCCTGTTCTTCGGCTTTTTAGCAAAAGAAACAGTCGTTGGTACAATGGGGGCCATCTTCGCTGTCAAAGAAGGAAGCCTGGGAACCGCGATTGCTACTCAGCTTGGATGGACACCGTTGGTTGCCTTTGCGTTTATGGTGTTTGCTTTACTTTATACACCGTGCGTGGCAGCGATAGCGACGATCAAGGCCGAGACCGGTTCGTGGAAGTGGCCCGCGTTCACGGTTGGCTATGAGTTAACACTGGCGTGGATTATGGCGACATTAATCTATCAGATTGGAAGACTTTTTATCTAGGGCTAAAGCAGGAGACAACACGACATTGGGCGTGGCAATACCGTCAGCACTAGGGTAAGCTTCGTTAAATCTGCTGTGCTGACGGAAGGAAGTTTATGATCAGGATCGCCCTTGTTGGTCAACCGAACTGTGGAAAGAGCACGATTTTCAACCACCTTGTCGGGTACAAGGCGAACACGTCCAATCTCCCCGGCACCACCGTGGAGTATCTGAAAAGTGAAACCCTGATCAACGGGAAACATGCGGAGGTGATCGATCTTCCCGGGACCTACTCACTGTCCCCAGTCGATCAAGCTGAGACGGAGACGCGCAACTTCCTGCGCTCGGGCAGTGTTGATGCGGTGCTAAACGTGGTCGACGCATCCCTCCTCTCACGCAGCCTGGAATTGACGCTTCAGCTGCTGGAAATGGGGATCCCTCTCGTGGTGTGTCTAAACATGCTTGATGAGGCAAAGCGGAAGGGAATCACGATCGACCCGGGGAAGCTTTCTGCTGAACTCGGGGTTCCGGTTGTGACCACGGTGGCAGTGCGCGGAATTGGGGTGAAACAAGTAGCGTCCCAAACGATCAAAGTAGCAGTAAATAAGGGAACTCCTCCTTCCCCCGTTTACAGCGCGGACGTGGAAGGGGTGATCGAAGAGCTGGCTAATAAGCTCACGGGTGGGATGGCGCGCCGGTTCCACCTGCCTCCACGCCTCCTTGCGATCAAACTCCTCGATGGTGATCCCGACTGCTTGGAGCGGGTGAAACAGGACTCGTTCGGGCTGTACCGCGAGGCGGAACGGTTGCGCGACAAGCTAGGAAAGGTACGCGGGCGGCGCGGGGAGGAGGTGCTGTCCGCAGAGCGGCACAGCAAGGCAATGGAGCTCTACGAACACGCGGCGACGATCGGACATCCGATGATCGGGATCCGCGACCGACTGGATGCCGTGCTCATGCACAAGGTGTGGGGGTACCTGTTCCTCGGGGCGATCATGTACGCCCTGTTTTTCATCGTGTTCAAGGTGGGATCGCTGATCGAGGGACCGATGATGGGATTGTTCAATCAGGCGATTGCTGCGCTGGCAACCGTGGTCCCGCAGGAAAGCATCTGGTTCGCCGTTCTGGAGGGACTGATCCAAGGGGTGGCCGGAGCGCTGGGGTTCGTGCTCCCGTATCTAATCCCGTTTTGGCTCGGGCTTGCCCTGCTAGAGGACGTCGGTTATCTGCCACGCGTCGGGTACCTGATGGACGTGTTTATGCACCGCATTGGATTGCACGGGAAATCGGTGATCCCGTTTATCCTCGGGTACGGATGCAGTGTCCCGGCGGTTCTCGCCACCCGCATCCTCGATTCTCCGCGCGACCGGTTCGTTACCGCGATTCTGGCAGTGATGGTGCCGTGTGCGGCGCGCACCACCGTGATCCTCGGGCTAGTGGGGTACTTCCTCGGTCCGACGATCGCGTTCGCGCTGTATGTGGTAAACCTGTTTGTGGTCGCCATCGCCGGGAAGATCATGACCAAGGTGTTCCCGCGCGTTACTCCGGGGTTGATTTTGGAGATCCCAACGTACAAGGTTCCATCCCTGCGCGTGGTCACGTCCAAGGTATGGATCCAGGCGCGGGAGTTCATCGTCATTGCGTGGCCTCTCCTCATCGGTGGGAGCATCATTCTTAGTTTATTTGAGTATGCACACATCAATTACTATCTTAACCTCGGCATCCTCCCGATCACGTGGGCACTCGGCCTGCCCGCATCGCTGGGGGTAACCTTGATCTTCGGGATCTTCCGCAAGGAGCTCACGCTGATCATGCTGTTTCAGGCGTTGGGAACGACGAGCGTGGCGAGTGTTCTGTCCGCCGGTCAGATGATCACGTTCACCCTGTTCGTCATGTTTTATATCCCGTGTGTAGCCACAATCATCATGTTGTGGCATGAATTCGGTGTTCGGAAGACGGCGTTGGTGTTGGGATTTACCACAGGAACGGCTTTACTGGTGGGCGTTATCGCCCGTGGAATTGCGAGTATAATCTCATAAAATTCCTGCAGGAGATTATAAAAGATGGGTGAGATGAGACAGGCAATACAGGAGTTCCGACCGACGAAATGATGAACTAGAGGTAAGCGATGAACGTGCTCTCGATTCTGTATGATCACATACTATTAGTGCTACGCGATGCGGTAACGATCACGATCTTCGTCTTCTCGATGATGGTGTTTGTCGACTGGCTGAACGTCCAGTCACGCGGCGGGATGACGGCAGCCCTGCGCGGTCGCCGATGGCGGGAGTATGTGCTCGCTTCGTTCCTCGGTGCTACCCCGGGGTGTCTGGGGGCGTTCATGAACGTGTCGCTGTACGTGCATGGGCTGATCAGCTTCGGTGCGATCGTCGGCGGAATGATCGCCACCTCCGGGGACGAGTCTTATGTGATGCTCTCCTTGTTTCCGCGCACAGCACTGATCCTGTTTGGAGGGTTGTTCATTGCCGGGATTGTATTCGGCGTGATCTCCGATTGGATCGCTGACCAACTAGGGATCAAACCATGCAAGCAGTGCCGCCTACAGCAGGTCCATCCGCAGGCGTTGGAGGAGTTTCACATAACCGATGTCATCCACAACTTGGTTCACCCAAGCGTCCCACGTGCCCTCTTCCTCGGGGTGCTGGCCGTGTTTTTGCTCGTCGCCGTCTTAGGGATCGTCGGGCCACATGCGTGGAACTGGATGCGCGTCACTCTCGTCGTACTCCTCTCACTCGGGGCGCTCCTCGCCCTGTCCGGGTCCGAGCACTACCTACGCGTTCACTTGATCGGACACATCCTGAAAAAGCACACGGTACGCGTATTTTTGTGGACGTTCGGGGCACTTCTTGTTTTGTCGTTCCTCCCGCCACACGCGACGGTGCGTGCGTTCATCCAGGGGCACATCTGGCTCATTTTCCTATCCGCCGGGCTTTTGGGAATCATCCCCGAATCAGGGCCGCACATGATCTTTGTCATGATGTACGCGTCGGGGTTGATTCCGTTTTCCGTTTTATTCACAAGCTCGTTCGTCCAGGACGGGCACGGTATGCTCCCCCTTTTATCGGTCTCGGTACGCGATTCCCTGTTGGTAAAAACGTTCAACCTCGTGTTTGGCCTTGCCATGGGCGGGATCCTTTATCTCTTCGGGGTCTAGTTTTATCCCCACGGCAAACCGGGTAAACTCTTACGAAACGCTAACAGTAAAGGAGAGATTAGCATGGGATCGCAGGGTGTAACCCCTCAGAGCCAAGATTTTTCCCGGTGGTACACGGACGTCGTGCGCATGGCCGACCTCGCGGACTACGCGCCGGTGCGCGGGTGCATGATCATTAAGCCGTACGGCTATGAGCTGTGGGAAAACATTAAAGCTGGACTCGATCGGCGATTTAAGGCGACCGGACACAAGAACGCGTACTTTCCGCTCCTCATCCCGATGAGCTTCATCAAGAAGGAGGCGAAGCACGTGGAGGGGTTTGCCCCCGAGCTCGCCGTCGTCACTTACGGTGGCGGCAAGGAGCTCGAGGAGCCGCTTGTCGTGCGTCCGACCTCGGAGACGATTATCGGACACGCCTTCTCCCAGTGGATCAGCTCGTACCGCGATCTGCCGCTCCTCATCAACCAATGGGCAAACGTGGTACGCTGGGAGCTGCGCCCACGCCTGTTTTTGCGCACGATGGAGTTCCTGTGGCAGG
>CAZTJW010000069.1:0-4046 GCA_964613775.1 uncultured Thermotogae bacterium | reverse complement strand
CCGACCTGGATTACGACGAGCTCACCAACATCTCGATCGAGGGGCGGGAGATGCTTGCCCGCGTCAAACCGCGCTCATTCGGCCAAGCAACGCGCATCCCCGGGATCTCCCAGGCCGACCTGACAATGCTCGCCATCATGCTGCGACGATAACTGGATGGCGCATTTAAACTTATCAGTTGCGTAACCCCACAATTTTTGGTATACTGCATGTTAGTTTCCGCTAGCAATTCGTTCGCATTGTGGTTTCAAGACAGATTGCAAAACTTTAGACAGAGCTGAGAGTGCGACTTGGCTCACCGGAGCCAAGGAGTGTTTTTAGTGAGTTTTGACAAGTTTTCGTTTGACCGGCGCATTGCCGCCGGGATCAGTAGTATTGGATACACCATCCCCACCCCAATTCAAGAGCAGGCGATCCCGATCGTGCTCGCAGGGCGTGATGTTCTAGGAATAGCCCAGACTGGCACTGGCAAGACCGCGGCGTTCATCCTGCCGATCCTGCAGCACCTGCTCGATGGACCGGGCGGACACGTGCGCGCCCTGATTCTTGCGCCGACGCGCGAGTTGGCCGAGCAGACCAACCAGGTGGCCATCGCCCTTGGGAAGAAAACCGGCGTGCGCAGTGTCTCAATATACGGCGGCGTGAGCAAACGTCCGCAACTTGCGGCCCTGCGTCGCGGCGTGGAGATCGTGGTTGCCTGTCCGGGGCGGCTTCTCGATCACATGAACGCAGGGGCAATTGACCTGTCGCATGTGGAGGTATTAGTCCTGGACGAAGCGGACCGCATGTGCGACATGGGGTTCCTCCCCGACATTCGCCGTATCGTTAGGCGGCTGCCGGAGAAGCGGCAGACCCTGTTCTTCGCTGCGACCATGCCCGCGGATATCCGCGCCCTGGCCAATAAGATTCTGCGAAATCCGAAAGCGGTGCAGATTGGGGCGATTGCCCCAGTAGATACGGTATCACACGCGATTTATCCTGTCACCAACGAGCGCAAGAAGGCGCTGCTCGTCGCGCTGCTCAAGCACACGCGGACCGGGCGTGTCCTCGTGTTCACACGCACCAAGTACCGCGCCCGCAGCCTGGCACCGTACCTGAAGAAACAGGGATACCACGTCGCAGCCCTCCAGGGAGACATGACGCAGAATCGGCGCCAGAACGCGATCGACGGGTTCCGAGATGGCAGGTATGACATCCTCGTTGCCACCGACATCGCGGCGCGTGGGATTGACGTCACTGACATCTCACACGTGGTCAACTATGACATGCCAGATACAGTCGACGCGTACACCCATCGTATTGGGCGCACCGGTCGCGCGCACCACACGGGCGAGGCATTCACCCTGGCCACGTACGCGGACGCGTTGATGGTGCGTGATATCGATCGGGTGCTCGGAAAACCAGTCGAACGCCGGCGCTTGGACGGGTTTGAGTACGGCAGCTTCGTGCCGGAAACCCAGTTTCAGAAGAGAAATGTTCCATCGCGATCCGTCAAATCGTATCGCCCGCGTGGTAGGTTACGTGGCCGCGCCATTAAAGCGACGTGGTAGACTAAAAAGAGATGATGAGTGCCCCACGTCTGCGCGTAAACGGCCCCAACACGCAGCGTCCGGGCGC
This sequence comes from uncultured Thermotogae bacterium, assembly GCA_964613775.1. Taxonomy (GTDB): domain Bacteria; phylum Bipolaricaulota; class Bipolaricaulia; order UBA7950; family UBA9294; genus S016-54. Next base: position 2,429 of record CAZTJW010000069.1, on the reverse strand, counting down.
TCTGCGGATCGTTGTCCAAGCCGTGGTGAGCCGAAATTTTCCGTGCTTATATCAATCATCGCTGTGCCACCGGGGGAAGGTGGGTGATGAGCGCAACGCGGGACATCGCGTTGTGGAAGATGGCTCCAGCGGTGTATCCGCCCCACACTGGACGGGTGTGTACCTCGTCGAGCACCACCAGCCCGAGGTACTGCGGGTCGTCCTTGGGGAAGAACCCGGAGAACAGGGAGGTATACTTTCCCGGGACGTACCCTCTTCCTGGGACAGCCTTCTGCGCCGTACCGGTCTTCCCGGCGACGTCGAACCCCGGGATGTCGGCCCGAGTACCGGTCCCCCCGGTGACGACCAATCGGAGCAATCCCCGCATTTTATCGCAGTTCTCCTCCGTAGCGATCCTCCGGATAAGGACCGGTTTTATCTGGGGACCATCCCCGATCTTAAGCACGATTTGGGGACGCAACAGTTTTCCTCCGTTCGCCACCGCGGCCATCCCACGGGCAAGTTGAATCCCGGTTACCCCCACCGATTGTCCAATTGAGGTTGCAGCAAGGGCAAGCTTTGACCATTTATCGACAGGGCGCAGGATTCCGGCAATCTCGCCGGGAAGCGCGATTCCGGTCTTCTTCCCGAACCCGAGGTTCACCAAAAACTTATACAGCCGATCCTGCCCGAGCCGCTGCGCCACCCTGATCATTCCTACATTGATCGAATACTCGATGATCTGGGCAAACGATACGGTACCGAACGACTCATTCTCCGAGTTGTGCATGATGTGCCCGGCCACGTTGATCCCGTCGTTTCCGTTAAACCGATCGGACGGGGTTACTACCCCAGCCTCGAGCGCAGCAAGTCCACTGAATGCCTTGAACGACGAACCAGGCTCGAACATGAAGCTCACCGCCAAGTTCTTGCGCTCATCGGGAGTGGACTGGGAAAACTTGTTCAGGTCATAACGGCGGTTTTGTGCCATTGCCAGCACCTCGCCAGTATGGGGATCGAGGAGGACGATGAACCCGGCGTTGGCGCGGAAGCGGCTCACGCCGCGATCGATCGCGTCTTCGCATACGTGCTGGAGCACCGCGTCGATCGTGAGGTAGATATCCTCCCCTGGTGCTCCCTTCTCCAGGGTCTCGGTTTGATAGGTTCTCCCATCTGCACCGCGCACCACGTGCACCACTGTCGGCGTCCCGGATAGCTCCTTGTCGAACTGAAGCTCGATCCCTTCCAGGCCATGGCCATCCGTGCCCACAAAGCCGAGGACGTTCGATGCCAGGTCGTCCTGGGGATAGCAGCGCTTCCACGTATCAATGAAGATGAGGCCGTGTGCGTCAGCCTTCTCAGCTTGAGTTTTGATCCGTTTTGCCGTCTCCAGGTCGACCTTGCGGGCAATCCACGTGAAATAGCTCTGATGATACACGAGCTTGGCAATCGCGGCGGGCGAGCGGTGAAGGGCCTGGGAGAGGATGGCGATCAACGTCTCCGGCTTTGTCATGTTAAACGAGTCGATTGCGATCGCGGACGCCTTAACGTCGAACGCAAGGGGCATGCCGTTTCGATCGTAGATCGTGCCTCGGCGCGGGGCGATCTCGATCGTGCGTTCATACGTTGCGCGTGCAAGCGCACGCCAATGTGCGTGTTCCACCCCCTGCACCATCACAAGCCGCGCGATGATGAGCAGTGCCCCAACAACAAGGATAGCAGCTAGGATCAGCCCACGCTTTCGTTCACGATCCATCGGTTGTCTTTACATAGCGCACGACCTTGGGATCGGTCATGTGGAGCTTATCCCGGGCGATCCTCTCGATCCGATCAAGCGAGAACGCCTGATCGACCTTAAATTCAAGGTAGCGGTTCACCTCCTCAATCGAGGTAAGGGTAGCGCGGGCGCTCTCCCGCTGTGCGGTGAGGGAAAGGATCGTCGTTCCCTGCCACAGATAGAGGAGCGAAAGGAGAAATACAAGCACAACCACGGACGCGATGAAGGCCGTGCGGGACAACGCCGCTGGACGCGCCTTCACACGCACGTGGACACGTGGTACCGATGAACCGTAAGCCCCTGTCCTCTGCCGTATGCTCATCTCTAATTGAAGGTAAGGGTAAACGGGATACGGCGGCGGGACATTTGTCGAGGAAAAAGGCGAACTCGATTACCGCGCCGGTTGTTGCACCCGTCGGTAGACGCGGTATTATCGAAGAAACTGAGCATACAGGTAAGGAGAGATGATGAACGAGCAGCAAGACCCCATTGATGAGCAATGCATCAACACAATAAGATTCCTGGCCGTGGACATGATCCAAAAGGCGAACTCCGGACATCCGGGGATGCCGCTTGGCGCAGCGCCGATGGCGTATGTCCTGTGGAGTCGCCACCTGCGGCACGATCCCGGGAATCCAAACTGGCCCGACCGGGACCGATTCATCCTCTCAGC
>CAZTJW010000068.1:0-4075 GCA_964613775.1 uncultured Thermotogae bacterium | reverse complement strand
CCGGAAGATCAGGTAGAGGAGCTCGAGGCGATCAATAACCCCGAGGACGAATCCGCAGGGACACGTAAGGTCCCATTCTCCAAGGTGATCTACATCGAGCGCGAGGACTTTATGGAAAACCCTCCCCCCAAGTTCTACCGCCTTGCTCCCGGCCGTGAGGTGCGGCTGCGCTATGCGTACTTCATTAAGTGCACCGACGTGGTAAAGGACGAAGCTGGAAACATCATCGAGATCCATGCGACTTATGACCCGGCGACACGCGGCGGGGATGCCCCGGACGGCCGCAAGGTGAAGGCGACGCTCCACTGGGTCTCGGCACTCCGCGCGATCGACGCCGAGGTGCGGCTCTACGACCGCCTGTTCACGAAGCGAAATCCCCTCGAAACCGAGGCGGGCAAAGACTGGCTCGACAACCTGAACCCAAACTCGCTCAAGGTCCTCACCGGATGCAAGCTCGAGCCGAGCCTTGCGGACGTGAGGCCAGGAGACCGGTTCCAATTCGAACGAGTCGGCTACTTCTGCGTTGATCCGGACTCGACACCTGGACACCTCGTCTTCAACCGTACCACCACGTTGCGCGACACGTGGGCGCGGATCCGCAAGCGCCAAGCAGAGCGTTAATCGGACTCGTCCGCGTTCACTAACCGTTCCCACTCGTCCATGCGCAGGTGGAGTTCCTGCGTTAGACTGCGGTGGTCGACGCCGAGGCGAGCGATCTCCGCTCCGTCACCCGCGGTACTCGCCGCCGCGATCTGCGCCTCCAGTTCGTGGAGCTGTGTCTCGATGCGAGCGATCTTATTCTCCACCGCGGCGATTCGCTCTGCGTGGCGGCGCTCCGCGTAGCGGTCGTGGCTCTTCCTCCCTGAGCGCGGCGGTGCCGGTTTGGTTACATGTGGTCCATCATGCACAGGACGGTTCATTCGTTTTCGTTGCCAATATTCGGCGAACGTAACCGGATAGACACGCAATCTCCCTTTCTCAATCGCCCAGATCTTCGTTGCCACCGTTTCTAATAGAGCGCGGTCGTGCGAGACGAGAAGGATCGTCCCCTGGTACTCGAGAAGCGCCTGTTGCAGGATTTCTTGACTCCGCAGGTCGAGGTGATTCGTCGGCTCATCCATAAGGAGAAGGTTCCCCGCGGTTAATGATAGGATTACTAGTGCGAGCCGGCTGCGTTCGCCTCCGGAGAGTGCGGAGAGCCGCTTTTCCACGTCATCGCCGACAAACCTGAACTTCCCGAGGACCCCGCGCGCGCCTCCTATCGTGAGGTTGAACCGGGATAGAAGCGCGTCAAGGACCGTATCGTCGCCGTAGAGATCATCCTGTATTTGGGAGAAGTAGGCGATCCGCACCCCGTAGCCAAGAGTGACCTTCCCTGAGAGTGGCGGGTGCTCGCCAATGATCGTCCGGAGCAGGGTCGTCTTCCCGCACCCGTTCTCCCCGATGATCCCCACCCGCTCTCCACGGTACACCGTCTCCCTCGGGACGGTAAATAGCACTCGGTCGTAACCGACGGCGAGGGTATCGATCTGCAGAACCCGTTTTCCACTTGGTGCCCCGAGCGGGATCGTAAGTGAGATCCCCTTGGCCGCTTGCGGGCGCTCGACCAGCTCCTTCTCCAGGTGAGCGAGCTTTTTCTCCCGGTCCTTGGCCTGACGGTGCTTCTGCCCGGCGTGATGGCGGGCGATGAAGTCCCGGTAGCGGGCGATTGTCTCCTGTTGGTGAGTGTAGAGCTCGAGCTGCTTCTCCTCTGCGGCGATGCGCAGCGGACGCGACTGGGTGTAACCGACGCGGTAAATCGTCACCCGGCTGTTTGCGATCTCCCACGTGCGGTTCGTGGCCCGATCCAGGAGGTGACGGTCGTGGGAGACGAGGATCAGCGCCCCTGCGAAGTTTAGAAGCGTCTCCTCAAGCCACGCAAGGGCGGCAAAGTCGAGGTGGTTTGTCGGCTCATCGAGCAGGAGAAGATCAGGTGCCCCAACAAGGACGCGGGCAAGGGCGGCGCGCGCCTCCTCTCCTCCGGAGAGGGCCTCCACCGGTCGATCGAACTCATCCGGAGTGAACCCGACCCCGGCGAGGACCTCCCGGATCTGTGCATCGACCTCGTACCCGCCGCGGCGGGTGAACTCCTCGTGCAGTTCATCGTAGCGATGGAGGATCTCGGGGGCGTCCTGCTCGGCGATTTGGTGTTCGAGATCCCGCATCTCCCGTTCCATCGCAATCAAGTCGGAGAACGGCTTCCGCATCGCATCATACAGGGTCTCCTCCCCCTCCAACCGGGCGATTTGGGGAAGGTAGCCAATCCGGGCACCGCGAGCGCGGTGGACCTTTCCGGCGCTCGGAGCCTCTACTCCGGCGATGATCGAAAGCAGGGTCGACTTTCCGACCCCGTTATCTCCCACCAAGGCGACCCGCTCGCCGGGATTGACCTGCCCGGAGAATGCGGAGAAGAGCTCATCCCCGCCGAACGACTTTCCAAGCTCCTCGATCTGTAGAAGTGCCATTTCCCATGTATGGTACGAGAATGCCGTCTCCGAGGGAAGGGGGTGATCTTTCCTCTCCCCACAAACTGTGGTAGCATACGGGTGTGATGAAGGAAGCGATGCTTTACGAGAAGTTCGGCGATGGACGTGTGCGCTGCAATCTGTGCGCTCATCGCTGCGTGATTGCTCCGGGAAAGCGCGGGATCTGCGGGGTGCGGGAGAATCGCGACGGAACCCTGTATTCACTTGTCTACGGAAAAGCGATCTCGCTTGCCGTCGACCCAATCGAGAAAAAGCCGCTGTTTCACTTCCTTCCGGGGTCGCGCGCCTACTCGGTCGCCACAGTGGGGTGCAACTTCAACTGCTTGAACTGCCAGAACTACACGATCTCCCAGTATCCACGGATGCACTCCGGACGGATCATCGGGGAGGATATCTCCCCGTCCGAGATCGTCGCCGACGCGATAGCACGTGGGTGCCAGACGATTGCCTATACCTACACCGAGCCGACGATCTTCTTCGAGTACGCCTACGACACGGCCCGCCTGGCACACGAAGCAGGGCTGCGTAACGTGTTCGTCTCCAACGGCTACATGACCGAAGAAGCAGCCGAGGCGATTATCCCGTATTTAGATGGAATCAACATCGACCTCAAGGGGATCTCGGACGAGTTTTACCGCAAGGCGACCGGTGGGACCTTGCGCCCGGTCCTCGATTCGATTGCCCGCTTCTTCCATGCTGGGGTATGGGTGGAGGTGACAACCCTCGTCATCCCGGGGATGAATGACTCGGACAATGATCTGCGCTGGATCGCCGAGGCGATCTACGGGATCTCCCCCTCAATTCCGTGGCACATCTCCCGGTTCTATCCCGCTTACCGGCTGCGCGAGGTTCCGCCCACTCCGGTAGAGACCCTGCGCCGGGCAGAGGAGATTGGAAAAGACGTGGGATTGCACTACATCTACATCGGAAACGTCCCCGGAGAGGGAGAGGACACATACTGCCCCAAATGTGGGACGCGGCTGATCAAGCGGATTGGGTTCGCCGTATTGGAGAATCGGCTCCAGGGAGGACACTGCCCAAAATGCGGAGCGCAGGTCGACGGGGTGTTCCTCACTGGGTAGAGATTTCCACCCGTCGCGCCCCATCATCAAGCGGAGTGATCCGTACCACAATATCGCTCACCGCGGCGATCTCCGGGATCCGTTCTGGCCACTCGATCACCGTCACCCCGTTCTCCGGGGGGATCAGTTGATCGAGCCCGACCTCCGCGAGTTCCGCAAGGGAGGAAATCCGGTACGCATCGAGGTGGTGCAGGGCGAGGCGTCCCTTGTATGGCCGGTAGATCAGGTAGCTCGGCGAGACAACAAGATCGGTGATCAATAGCCCCTTAGCAATTCCCTTAACCAGGGTTGTCTTACCCGCTCCGAGCTCCCCGATGAGGGAGACGACCATCCCATCGCGCAACTCGTCGGCGAGTTCGACCCCGATCTCCTCCATCTCCACCGGGGTATGGGCAAGGATCGTCCTATTCATTATGCCCGCATCTTGGCCCCGAGCCGCTCTAACCGCTTCTCGATGCGCGCCATTAC